>JAYVBN010000322.1:0-9148 GCA_043750455.1 Bacteroidia bacterium
AAGAACAACTGCTTCCGATCCTGATTTTAAAGCCCTTATAATTGATCTTGATAAAGATCTTTGGACACGTTATCCAGACATCCAACAAAATTTTGCTCCATTTAATTTTGTCGATGAAACCTTCCGCGTTATCCTGGTTCATGAAGATGAGGTGCCAATTGGATGTGGCTGCTTTAGGCCAATGAAAGAAAAAGATGTAGTTGAAATCAAACGAATGTATGTGGCTCCTTCTTTTAGAAGCCAGGGAGTTGGTAAAATGATTTTACAAAAGTTAGACCATTGGGCAAAGGAGGAAGGCTTTGTTCAGGCAAAATTAGAAACCGGAGTCATGCAACCTGAAGCTATTGCTGCTTATGAAAAGTCGGGATATGTCCGAATTCCAAATTTCGATCCTTATGTAGATGTGAAGGAAAGCATTTGTATGATGAAAGATTTAACCAAATGATGATGACTCAGATAGTGAAGCAAGTTGTATTTGTTTTGCTCTTGCTTTTCGTGGGTCCGCTGAAAGCGCAAGAGACATCTCGGTTTCAAACAGAAGTTGATAAACTCATTGCTGGAGACAGTGCTATTGATAAGAAGAACATTATTCTCTTCACGGGCAGTTCAAGTATTCGCGTGTGGACTAGTCTCAAAACAGATTTTCCTAAACACAATGTATTGAATAGAGGTTTTGGAGGTTCACAGATGACTGATATGGTTATCCATGCAGATGAACTTATTTTAAGATACCAGCCCAAACAAATTTTTATTTACGAAGGTGATAATGATATTGGAACCGGAAAAAGCCCGTACGAGATTTTGAAAGAAGCGGAGAAGTTACTCTCCTTAATCAGGAAAAAACTTCCCAGGAAAGTGGAGGTGTTATTCATCTCTCCTAAGCCCAGCCTCATACGCTGGCAATTGAAAGACAAGTATCTTGATTACAACCGCAAGCTTGAAGAATGGACAAAACAAAGGAAGAATGTTACCTTCATTGATGTGTGGACACCTATGTTGGATGCTGAAGGCAATGTGATGAAGGACCTCTTTATCGAAGATGGCCTCCACATGAATAGGACAGGGTATGAGATTTGGGCGAAGGTTATTGGACTCTACATTAAATAGATAGCAGTATTTTTAGTCCATACATTTAGACTTTGAATAAGTAGAATTATTAATTTGAATTATACGTTGCGAAGTAAAATGGTTGTGACCCTTACATCTTTAGAATTAAAATCCCCGATGAAATTCATTGCCTTTACCCTGCAGGTAATGAAAATTGTTAAACAACTTAAGGGATCTAATTGCATTTCATTTAAGTTAAGTGGCTTTTGGACTAAGCATTATACGATGACCTTGTGGGAATCCGCTGAAGCCTCCCGGAGTTTTGCGCGAGAAGGATTTCATTTAGAATCCATGAAGCAAAGTGCCAGCCTTTCGAAAGAGATCAGAACGCTAACAATTGAATCCAAAACCCTCCTGAGTTGGAAAGAAGCGAAAGAAAGACTTCTTAAAGACGGCAGAATCCTGAAATTCTAAATATTTGATAGTTTTTCTAGCGTAATGACTGGTTTTTTTGAATAGACGTGCGCACGACAATCGCGGTATTTTGCCGAACAGTTTAGATCTTCTAACGTTATTTATGTTTATAAAATACTGTTAAAATTATGAAACGCCTATTCCACACACTCGCGACATTATCTTTGTTATTAGTGCTTTTTTCCTGCACTGCTCAAACTAAAAAGAAAGGCCTAGACACTAAGATTAATCTTAATCCTCCGGCTGGTAAGGCCATTGCTGCTTTTGCCGAGGGTTGCTTCTGGTGCTCAGAACATATTTTTGAAGCTGTTGTAGGAATTGATTCCGCTGTTTCTGGTTATGCAGGGGGCACTATTCCAAACCCTACTTACGAACTGGTAAACACAGAGACCACAGGCCATGCCGAATCGATCTTGGTTTATTATGATCCCAATGTCATCACTTTTCAGGAGCTGCTAAAAGTTTTTTTCACCTCTCATGATCCTACTACTCTGGACAGGCAAGGACCAGATCAGGGAAACTCTTATCGGTCTATTGTTTTTTACAAAACACCTGAGGAAAAAGCTTTCGCTGAGCAGGCTAAGAAAGATTTTGCTAAATCTTTCAAGAACCCAATCGTTTCCGAGATAAAGGAACTCAAAGAGTTTTATAATGCAGAAAGCTATCACCAAAATTATATTGAGCATAATCCTTACAGTTCTTATGTTCAGGGAGTTTCTATTCCACGATTTGAATTATTTAAGCGTACCTATAAAGGAAAGTTGAAACAGTGAGCGGTACTCTTTCAGAAGAAGATTTTCATGATTCCATAAGCCCCTACACTAAAGATTGAGATAATGCTTATCCAAAATGCTGTGTCGTAAAGAAGGCCGGATTTTATTGCAGTCGTTCGGGTGTATTTGAAATGTAGTGCAGCAAAGATTACGATGAACAACATAAACGATCCCACAACACCACCCGAGAGAACCATCAACACAGGTGAGTCAATAAATAAGTAAGCTGCTGCCCATGTAAACGGGAACACCCATGCCAAGACTGCGATTACTCTGTTGCGTTGAGTGACATTGAAAAAATTGATCCAGCCAAGCTGACCAAATATATCAGAGAATAATCTTGTCCAGGCTGCAAGGGAGGCAAACAAGCTGGAGAACAAGACAAAGAAAGCGCCAACGAGGTAAACGTTTTTTACTCCGGCTCCCAGCGATTGTGTGTAAATCAGTGCGATGGTTTCAATTACTTCATTTCCTTGTGGAATATCGCCACGGTTGTGGAGTACTGCTGCTCCCAATAAATAAAAGGCCACGGTTACAACGGTGTAAATAATCATGGCCACAGTAGCGTCCAGGTACATGACCTTAATCCAGCCTTGTGCTCGTCTTTTCCTGTCGGCTTTGCCAGTCGGGTCTCCTGTTTCTTGCGGTGGACCCGTATAAGCTGCGTATCCTTTCTCAATACACCAATAATTGTATGCGATGATTTCATCGCTGGCCACCCCCGTAATACCAAAAGCCCCAATTGCTATTCCAACAATTTCTCCGGATAGGTTGAACCGAAGACCCTCCATAATATCTGAGAATGAAAAACTATAAATGGTGGACTTGAGAGAAATCAAGGAGGTGATGGTGAGGATGGTAAACATTGCGATCATTAGTAATGAAAATTTTTCTATCCAACCATAACGACCGTTGAAGATAAGTCCACTCACTACTAATGCAGTGATCATCGTCCAGGTGAAAATGGAGAAACCAGAATAGAGCATATTCAGAACAATGACAGTGCCACCGAGGATACCGCCAATCTGAACAATCTTAAGAGTAGCCAGCAAGAAAATCATCCACACAATCCACCTTCCTTTTCTGAACTTCATGCCGGGCAGTTTATTGAAAGCCTGCATGGCTGTTTCACCAGTTATGATAGCGTGTTTTCCAAACTCAAGCTGCACAGCTACTTTTGCGAGGCAACTGATGATGATAATCCACAGAGCGGCAAAGCCAGCCTTAGCACCAAGTACTGTAGTAGCGATTAACTCGCCCGATCCTACAATAGAAGCAGAAAGAATAAAACCAGGGCCAAGAAATGACAGCTTGCCAAAGAAGTTGGTAGGTGGCTCCTTAATGGTTTTATCTGAAATAATGTAGGGATCAATTTTTGTTGACATCACTTCTTTTTAGAATAAACGTCATCGATTTGTTTTTGGAGTTCCTGATAGGCAAGAGGAGCCTGCACAGCTAGATTCTCCCAGCGGCATTCCAGTATGATCTTTCCTTTGTATTTAATTTTCTTCAATGCTTTCAGGTAAGGCCGAAAATCATCACCCTTTGTTCCAGGTGGAGTTCTCTTTTCCTTTTCTGCTATTTCGCAATGGACGATATACCCTTTGCCTTTTTCGATGATTGCCGGATTCTCATTCTCTTTCAACATATGATAGATATCGGCACATAAGCGAAAGTTAGGATGATCAACTTTTTTTACAACATCAAGCGCATCTTGGAGTGTGGTGATGAAGTTTGTTTCCGTGCTATTCAGGTTTTCAAGAGCCAACATAATATTGTATTGAGCAGCCTGAATGGCTACTTTTTTGGCTATGTAGATGAATTGCTCTTTTGCTTTTATGGGATCAAAACCATCGGGCAATCGCCTCGAACCACCACTTCCCCATGTGATCATTTTCACATCGGCAGTCTTACATCGCTGAAGAACCTTTTCTGTGTAGGTCAGGATAGCAGCTTCATCAACAGTAGGGCCGATCACTTTTAATTCGCCTGGGATAAAAAGATTGACCGCAAATAAGGGGATCTTTAATTTTTCGATTGAAGAAAGCTTCTCTTGAAATTGTTGTTCACTAACTTTTAATGGAGAAAAACATTTGGCAGTTGATTCAATCAGATAACGATAGCCTGAAGCCCTTAACAGACTGTCGTTTTCAAGATCCTGAACAATTCCGATCTCTGGCTTTTGTGCGGAGATTGTTATGGTTATTGAGGATAGACAGAAGGAAATGAATAGGATTTTCACTTTGACTTAATTTGCTTTTAACCTTAATTGTTTCAATTTATTCAATCTACCAGACAATCCAATCGAAAATGAGGAGAGCTGATGCTTTTTTACTAACGGTTTGGGAAGCTAAATAGGAATTTCAATTTGTTTCCATCCATGTAATTATTGGATGGATTAACCTGACCGATCCAAAATCCCAGTATCTTCGAAAAAAAATATTTTCATGACCAAACTAACTTCTTTTGTAATAATTTTTCTGGCATTCACCTACCTTTTTGCACCTGAGGTTCAAGCGCAAAAAAGCAAACGCGAATTTTACGAGTTAAAAACCTATCGATTAAAAGGCAAGGAACAGGAAATTCAGGTTGATGCTTTCCTGAAGAATGCCTATCTGCCTGCCATGCATAAGGCTGGCATCAAAAATATTGGAGTGTTTAAACCAATGGAAACCGACACTACATCTGGCAAGCGCATATTTGTGTTGATTCCATATACTTCTTTGGATCAGTTTTCAAAAATCTCGGATGCACTTTTTGCTGATAAACAATTCAATATGGATGGAAAGGAGTATCTCGATGCGGCTTATACAAACCCACCTTATATTCGTATCGAGTCAATTTTACTTCGGGCATTCACTGGTATGCAAAAGATGGAAGTTCCAACGCTGACAGGTGCCAGATCGGAGAGAGTTTATGAACTGCGCAGTTATGAAGGCCACACTGAAAAAATCTATAGAAATAAAGTTGAGATGTTTAACAAGGGCGATGAAGTTGGTCTGTTTAAAAGATTGGGGTTCAACGCTGTTTTTTATGCAGATGTAATTTCAGGAAACAAAATGCCAAACCTGATGTATATGACCACCTTTGACAATCAAGCCTCTCGGGATGAACATTGGAAGACATTTAGGGATGATCCTCAATGGAAACAACTTTCAGCGATGCCAGAGTATCAGCACAACGTTTCTAAAAACACTCAGTATTTTTTGAGGCCAACAGAGTATTCGGATTATTAGTCAACTATTCTAGTGATGTTCTTTTAGATAGTGCTCTCTAAGAATATCTTCTGCGAAGTCATTTGTGAGATCGCGTATAGCAGTATGCACATGATTGGCATTGTTCTGCGTATTATCGTATTCAATCAATAGCATTGGACCTTGTATACGGTAGTAATTTCCCTGGCCGGGAGTGAGCCCACCTGCCCATGCCCAGGATAGATTTTCGATACCGGCTTTCTCAACTTTATTCATCAGCTTATTTGAAAACCCCAATTGATAATTTCGTATATATACTTCCAGTAAGCGAAGTAAAATTTTTTGTTGGGAATCATTCATCTCCTTATAGCCTAGTCCGATTGGTTCAAGTAGTTGAGCCTTTATTTTATTTCCCATGATTATTTCCGGATAGGCCTTTTCAGATATAATTGCTTTCCTTTTTTGTTCGTCCGAAAATGAATTGCATAACTCAAAGCCAAGATCAGTTTCCAACTTTAGAATTTCCTTGCCTTTTTCTTCTCCTCGCGGAACGGTACCTGGATTGCTTCCCCAAAAGGTGGGCGTGGATGAACCAATCTCATTGTTAACCGATGAAAAATTAATGGCAAGGTGGTGCCCTTCCATGCGCCAGCCCCAGGGCTTTTCTTTAGAAGGAGTTCCGAAAATTGTAATGTAATAGTTGAGAGGATCGCGATATTTATCCGATGAACTGCGTCCTTCTATTTCCCTAAGTATATTTTCAAGCTCCATTATGGAAGTTGCTTTTTTATAGCCTTGTTCACTCAATGAAGTTTTGAGAAGGGCTAACGCTGCAGCGCGCTGTTGGGGCGTGAAGGTTCTGAAGCAAGCACCATTTCTTTTAGTGGGCACAAAATTCCAGTTGAAGCGTTCCTTGTCACCGAGTGAATATTGTACGTTGATCTTTTGTTCGTCATCCAGCAAATTCAGAAATGTATTTGCAACAGAAGTAAGATCCTGTGCTTTGGAATGAATGGCTAGTAAGCATAGGAAAAGTAGTAATATTCTCATGTATGAAAACTACTAAAAGGAAATTCCTTAACCTACTGCTCTTTTTTGTGCGGTAAAGTTGGAAGGGAAGGAATGAAAACTGAAAAAGTAGCTGTCAGGCTACACTTCTCAAATTTTTCCATTGCAGAAGCCCGACTTATGGAGTGATTCATGATCAAAGTATCTTGTGCATTACTTAATTTGCGTCAGTGTATTTGGCAGGTGGTAGCCAATTATAGTTTAAAGAGAAATAGATTTGTGCTTAGAAGATTTCTGATCACCCCAAACAAAATGTTGATGCGATGGAATTCTTTTTAATAAATTGCCGGGGATATTCTGAATGATATTTTACGAAATTAAAGGTGTTCGCAAATAAAACAGTTAATATGAAGGAGGCTAGGAGACTAATGTTGGTGGGTTTACTCTTAACTGTAGTAATGATTGGATGCCTAAAAAATGATACTCCTCAGCCCCAGTTGTACGCAGGTGTTGCCATCTATCACTCCTCGCCAGATGCACCAGACTTAAATATTATTATTGACAATGAGGTGATGAATACCGTGCCTTTTAAGTATAAGAATTACAGCAATTATATTGAAGTTTTGAATGGAGATCGTAGAATGCGATTCAACGGCTCTAGTGATGGAACGAATCTGGTGGATGCCATCCTTAACTTTGAAGTGAATAAATCATACACACTCTTTGTAATTAATACCTTATCAAATATAGAATTGTTAAGAATAGTGGATGTTACCGATTTCCCATCTTCAGGAAATGGAAAAGTGCGCTGCTTACAATTGTCACCAGATGCACCGCAAGTAGAAGTCAAGTGGGCAGGTGAATCTACACCATTGTTCTCTGGAATCACTTTTAAACAAGTAAAGGACTTTAAGGAAGTACCTGCAGGGAAATACGCCCTCGAAGCGAAAGTTATTGGTGGAAGTGGAAGGACTATAGTTGTGCCCGATGTTGAGATAAAAGAGGCTGGATACTATACCATCCTGATTGAGGGATTTGACAATCCATCCGTTTTCATAAATGGATTGACGGTTAGAGTAATTGCTAATTAATTATAGTTCTATTAGAAATAGAATTTTTCCTGGTGTATAGATTCTTAAATTTGACCGATTATGTATCAATATGAAAAAGTGAGTTCAGCGGAAGCGATCAAAATGATCGAACATGTTGTTAAGGAATCTGAAAAGATAAATAAGCCGGTTGCTGTGGCTGTTACAGGCCCAGAAGGAGAACTCATTTCTTTTCTTCGCATGGATGGTGTCAACGCTGCGTCTGCAGTAATTGCTCAAAACAAAGCTTATACCTCTGCGCGTGATAGAAAATCAACACGTGAGATGGGGAAGTATATGCGTGAGAAAGAAAGCCCTCCAGCATTTTGGGGAGATAAAGGAATAACGGGTTTTGGAGGTGGTTTTCCAATAACCCAAAATGGAAAAGTGATTGGAGGCATTGGTGTTAGTGGGTTGTCGCAAGACGAAGATGAGAGGATTGCCCTGGCTGCTATTGATGTTGTTTATAAATAGGGAGGTACGATAACAAATATTTAATTTTTATGAATAATAACTGGATAAGCTCTTTGCGCGTATTGATTTTAAGCGCTGCATTTTTGGGACTTTTTTCTTGTACACCTTCTGGCTCTCCAACTGATCTCACCAAGGAAGCAATTATTCCTAAACCCGTTTCTGTGACTGCTTCCGGATATAGATTTGTTTTAGCAGACAATTCAAATATTTATGTGGAGGGGGAAGAGCTTAAACCGATTGGCCAATACTTGGCCGATAGATTAAATCCATCGACAGGATTTGATCTTCAGGTGTCATCTGCAAAAGGTGAACCTGAATCGGGTAACATTTACCTCACAACTTCAGGTGCGGATGCTCAATTGGGTGAAGAGGGCTATGAGCTTATTATAACGGAAGACCTGATAAAATTATCCGCCACAAAACCTGCGGGATTATTCCGGGGCATACAGACCATTAGACAAATATTACCTGTTAAAATTGAGTTGGCATCAACTCAAAAAGAGTCTTGGGAAATTGCAACGGGCACTGTGCGCGATTATCCAACTTATTCTTGGCGCGGGTCAATGCTGGATGTAGCGCGTCATTTTTTTAGCGTGGAAGACGTTAAGCGATACATCGATTTGATTGCTTATTATAAAATGAATGTGATGCACCTTCATCTTAGCGATGATCAGGGTTGGCGCATTGAAATAAAATCATGGCCTAATCTCACAACGCATGGTGGTAGTACTGAAGTGGGCGGTGGAAAAGGTGGATTCTATACACAAGAACAATACAAGGATATTGTAGCATACGCGCAAAATCAGTTCATTACCATCGTTCCCGAAATAGATTTGCCTGGTCATATCAATTCAGCACTGGCCTCCTATGGTGAATTGAATGGAGGAACAATCGTTCCCATTGAAGGTCGGGTGAAAAGAGTAGACACATCTCCAAAGAATGATCTAGGTGGAAAAAATAAACCAACTGAACTATACACGGGTAGGGAAGTAGGCTGGAGTACATTGCGTGTAGAGAAAGAAGTTACGTTTAAGTTCGTTGATGATGTACTCCGTGAACTGGCGGCCATCACACCTGGGCCCTACTTGCA
>JAYVBN010000323.1:0-3876 GCA_043750455.1 Bacteroidia bacterium
CCTAATTTATCTGATTCTTTGTTTAGCAGAAAGTTACCTTTAACAATCAATTGATGCCCCTTATTATCCGAATGGGCTCTATAAGTTGTCATACCTGTCCCGTGAACACTTAATTTACCATCATTTTCCAACGGATTTACTATGGCCAGTCCAACTTGGCCTTCATGTTTCACAATACTCATCCATTTTATGTTTCCGAATTCAGGCATGCTTGAATAAATACTCCCGTCCTCATGTTGGTTAAATGAAAACAACTGGAAGTAATTCTCTTCGTTATTAATAAATATTCGTCTTTTGGTTGTTGGTTTTCCTGTCATCTACTCTGGTTCTCACAAAAATATGCTCGCTAACATTCGGCTATATACATTGAATATATTCCCCTTTCCATCACCCAACCAAATCTTGCCGTACTACCTTATAATCCGTTGCTCTCCGCAATAGATATTAAATCCTTCCTCGCGCACAAACCCGAGCAACGTCATTCCTGTTTCTTTTGCAAGTTCCACTGCCAGGCTGGAAGGCGCACCCACTGCGGCTAATATGGGAATGCCAGCTACGGCTGCTTTTTGCACTAGCTCAAAACTGGTACGGCCACTTACCATCAACAAATAAGTTGAAAGTGGAACTTCTTTTTTAAGAACCATGGCACCAATCACTTTATCCAACGCATTGTGACGGCCAACATCTTCCCTTAAAATAATCAACTCACCAGTCTGATTAAATAAAGCAGAGGCATGCAGCCCTCCGGTATGTTCAAAAACATGCTGCGCCTTTCTTAACTTATCCGGCAAGGAATAAATAATTGAAGAGGGTATTGCCCAGTCACTATCAATGGCCTTGCCATTTACTTTTATAGCATCGATAGAAGATTTGCCACACACGCCACAACTGGAGGATGTATAAAAATGTCGTTGAAACTTTTTGAAATCCAGTTTCACCTCAGGTTTGAGTTCAACGCGCACCACATTCTCAACTTCTTCTGGCTTTACAGTGCTGCAATACTTAATACTTTCAACTTGTTCACCTGAACTGATAATTCCTTCCGTCAACAGGAAACCTAGCGCTAATTCAAAATCGTAGCCAGGTGTGCGCATGGTAACCGACAAACTTTTTTGCTCGCGTTCAGAAGCAATGCCAAATCCGAGACGGATCTCCAGAGGTTCTTCCACAGCAAGTAAATCGGGTTTGGTCAATACACCCTCCTGATTAATTTTCGTGACGTGAATATTTTGAACTGAAGACTTCATGTTAGTTAACGTAGTGTAAAAATACAATTTCACGCAGAGCCGCCAAGCTCGCAAAGGTTATTTCGAATTCTGTTACTTTGCGTCCTTAGCGACTTAGCGTGAAAAAAATCACTTCTTTTAAATTCAAACAATTCACCATCCATCACGATCGCTGCAGCATGAAAGTTGGAACCGATGCGGTGTTATTAGGTGCGTGGGTAAATGTGCAAGGTGTTAATAACATTCTCGAAGTAGGTGCTGGTTCAGGCGTGATCTCGCTTATGCTTGCCCAACGCACATCTGCTAATACAAAAATAGAAGCGATTGAAATCGAAAAGGAAGATGCTCAACAAGCAAAAGAAAATGTGATCCGATCACCCTGGCCTGAAAAAATAAAAATCTATCCTCAGTCTTTTCAATCTTTCCAATCCGACACAAAGTTCGATTTGGTTGTAAGCAACCCACCTTTCTTCATTAATAGTCAATTGCCGCCATCCGACAAAAGATCGCAGGCGCGTCATACGGATTCATTAAGTTATCGTGAGTTAATTACAAAAGCCATGACATTACTAAGCCCCTCAGGAAGACTTGCTGTTGTACTTCCATTCGAGGAGGGGAAACTCTTTCAATCGCTCGTGCATAAAAATAATCTACACCTTACCCGTCAACTCTCATTCTATTCCCGCCAAGGAAAACCACAGGAGCGATGGCTTTTTGAATTCGCCTTTGAGCCAACAGCGATCACAACCCAAAACTTAATCCTACATGCAAAAGGCGAAGACTGGTCGGATGACTATAAAATGCTGCTGAAGGATTTTTACCTTAAGCTTTGACACCACTTGTCAAAAATTTACACACCGGCCATTGTAAAAGAGTTATTATTGCGCCTTAAATTTTTGTCATTCAAGTGTTTCTGCGATTTCTAATTATTCTTCTATTCTTCTGTGAGATTGCTTTTGCTCAGTTGCCTGGGCTAAACATTCGCAAGGCAACCTCAAAAGTTACAATTAATGGCATTATGGATGATGCTGATTGGAAAACTGCAGAGGTAGCAAAAGACTTCAAACAGTATTTTCCGTTCGATAGCTCCGCTTCAATAGTACCAACTGAAGTGCGGATGACATACGATGATCACTTCATCTACCTGTTTGCTGTCATGCACAATATAGAACCCGGAAAATATGTTACGCCATCTTTGCGAAGGGATTTTCGAGGTGAGGCCAATGATGCCTTTGTTTTAGTTCTGGATACGTATCAGGATAATACGAATGCATTTCAATTTGGTGTTAACCCATTTGGTGTTCAGCGGGAAGGACTTGTTTCAAATGGTGGTACCAATAGAGACGATCTTTCATTGAACTGGGATAATAAATGGTTTTCTGAAGCAAGAATTGCTGAAGACCGTTGGGTATGTGAAATGGCTATTCCTTTCAAATCTATTCGATTCCAAGAAGGTGTTACCGAATGGAACATTAACTTTTACAGAATCGATAGCCACTACCCTGAGCGTTCGACCTGGGCACCAGTGCCACGCGCTTATTTACTCCTTAATCTAGCCTTTCTTAGAAAGCTGCATTGGGATCAGCCTCTGCAAAAACCAGGAGGAAACATTTCTTTGATTCCATATGCTGCCAGTAAAACCACGCATGACTTTGAGGAAGGCACCCCTCGTGCAACTGTAAATACAATTGGAGGCGATGCAAAGATTGCAGTCAGTTCCGCCCTTAACCTTGATCTTACAGTTAATCCCGATTTCTCGCAGGTGGAAGTTGACCAACAAGTAACTAATTTGGATCGCTTCGAAATTTTCTTTCCCGAAAGGCGACAATTTTTTTTAGAAAATGCAGACTTATTTGGAAGCTTTGGTTACACCAACTCCCGGCCTTTTTTTTCCAGAAGGATTGGCGTTACCCGCGATCCATCAACCGGGCAAAATATTCAAAATCCAATTTATGGGGGTGCACGCCTCAGTGGAAAAATAAATAACAACTGGCGCCTGGGTGTGCTAGACATGCAAGCTGCAGAGGACAATACCATCAACCTGCCATCCATTAACTATGCTGTAGCCGCAGTGCAACGAAAAATATTTGCCAGATCTAACGTAGGACTTATCATGATCAACAAACAGTCATTTGATACAACAGCTTATAACAGATTGTTAGGTGTTGATTACAACCTGGCATCAAAAGATAGCAGATGGACAGGTAAGTTATTTTATCACAGAAGTTTTGACAACGCAAAAAAAGACAGCACCTACTCAACAACAGCCTCGCTAAACTATGGTGTACCAAACTATGAGTGGTCCCTTCTGTATCAAGATATCGGTGCAAACTTCAATCCTGAGGTTGGGTTTGTGAGGCGAAAGCGATATAAACGTTTTGCACCAGAAGCATTCTATAATTTCTATCCAAAATCAAAAATCATTAATAGCCATGGTCCTGGCTTTGATATTGATTATCAGTGGAACGATCTCTACAATACAACCGACTGGGATGCTAATTTTAGGTATAGAATTAAATTTCAAAATACTGCCGCTTTTTTCACAAGAATCCGAAGAGACTATGTTTACTTATTCTCTCCTTTCGATCCCAGCGGCACTGGCGGTCTGCAACTTCCTTCTGGCACCGGATATTATTGGAATTCCGTAGTC
>JAYVBN010000324.1:0-2162 GCA_043750455.1 Bacteroidia bacterium
TGAAGCTGAACCTTACACGAAACAAAACAGTTTTTTCATTTAAATCAGATTTTATAAATGATTTGAAGTGGATTGTTAGTGATGATGCCGATGCAACCAGTTCATCAGGTTTTTGTGAAGCACACTCTGACATTTTATTCTTGCAGTATACTTCTGGTTCTACCAATGACCCTAAAGGTGTAATGGTTACGCATGAAAATATTATTCACAATTGTGATCTGGTCGTGGACCACATTCCTATTGGTGTTTCATGGCTTCCTCAGTATCACGACATGGGCTTGATCGGGTACTATTTATTCTTCGCTTTACAAGGTGGCACGACTTATGGCTTTTCACCGTTAGACTTTATTCAACGACCAGCACTCTGGCTGGAGACCATTAGCAAATACAAAGGCACAGCGTCATCAGCCCCTAATTTTGCCTACGCGTATTGCCTGAAGCCCGGAAAAATTTCTGAAAAGGCGGTGGAAACTTTAAACCTTAGCTCACTCCAATTTTTGATGAATGCCGCGGAGCCAGTGCGAACAAATACGTATCAAGACTTTCTTAAAAAATTTGAACCTTATGGACTTAAACCTAAAAGTTTCTTTTCGGCATACGGCTTGGCAGAATATACACTGGCCGTATCGAATTATGGCAGAACCATTAAGTTATTTGATTCTGAATCGCTCCGTGAAGATGTAGTCAAGCTTTCTACTACAGATGAGCCAGCAACTAAGTTAACTAGTCTTATAAGTTGTGGAAAACCTCTTGGAAATACAGCAGTTAAAATCGTAGATATCTCAGCCATCCCCAGAGAAGTTAGTGAAGGAAAAGTTGGAGAAATATGGATAACAGGTGATAGCAAATGCAAGGGCTATTGGAATCGACCCGATCTTAGCAAAAAAATATTTGACGCAACTGGTGAAGGAACATTGTCTTCAAAATCATGGCTCCGAACAGGCGATTTAGGATTTATTCATGAAGGCGAGCTCTTCATTTGCGGCAGAACGAAAGACCTGATCATCATTCGTGGACTAAACTATTACCCGCAGGACATAGAGAGTATCGTTGAGGAAGAGCCAGCGATTCGCAAAGTTGCAGCGTTCTCCATTGAGAAAGACTGTGAGGAGGCACTCGTGGTGGTTATCGAACTAAAAAACCCTAAAATAATACCCGATACCCAGAGTATTAACAAAAAAATTCTCCAACACTTAGGAATAGGCGCTGATGTATTTGTCTACGTCCCATCCCGAACAATTACTAAAACGAGTTCGGGAAAAATCATTAGGCACCAGACCAAAAAACTTTTTCTTGAGAATAACTTGAAGGTTATTTGTCAGGTTCAACCCGAGCATAACACTCGTGAGCAGAAAGTCGATCGTAATGAGACCCAAAATTTAAAAAACATTGTGTCCCACAATGCGCTTGATACATTATTCCAAAGGTATGGTTTAGATAGTAGCACAAGCGAGATCTTTGCTGAAGTGGGATTCGACTCCCTTAGACTGGCAGAATTTTCACATGATTTAAAAACGTATGTCGAACTTCGGGGCTACACCGATCTCTCTCAACCCATTGAAATTAGTTTAATTCAAAAAATAGTAGTTTCTGAACTCTACGAAATTCTTCGAGGCCTTAGTACAGCTTCGATTCAATCCCAATTTCGATTTAAGCAAGCCTTTCTAAATCTTCAGCGTGAGCATAAAAAAATAGAACAGGAGTTGATGAAAAGAGATTCTATACCATCGGCTCATACGACACTAAATGGAATGAAGGTTGAACTTGACTTGTCCCCCGGACACATTTTACTCACCGGAGGTACAGGTTTCTTTGGCCCCTTTCTTTTGAAGAGTATTTTAGAGCAAAATGAGGAGGATATCTATGTATTAGTAAGAGCCAAAGATGCTGTTACCGGAATGAGTCGCTTGCGCGAGGCTTTTTCATCCATAGGATTTACCCAGGACTTGCTTGCAGATTTTGAGAAACGTGTCAAGCCTTTGTGCGGAGACCTTTCTCGTCCAAAGCTTGGAATCACTACTGAACAATGGGATTTTTTAGCAAAAAAAATTCACACCATCTATCACAATGGTGCTCAGGTCAATTATTTATTTGATTACGAATCGATGCGGAGCAGCAATGTAGTCGGCACCAATGAAATTGTTAGCCTGGCACGCAGTGCA
>JAYVBN010000325.1:0-3482 GCA_043750455.1 Bacteroidia bacterium
CGTTATTCGCGTGCAATTACAAAGACCAAACGACCGGATGTTAAAAAAAGTTTTAGTTTGTATTTACCTCTTCTCCCCTATTTTTTCAATACAGGCACAAGACCGCAAAACTCAATGGGTTGACAGCGTTTTTCAAACCCTAACTACCAAAGAAAAGATTGGCCAGTTGTTCATGTTGCCAGTTTCAACCTATAGTTCTGCGCAAGAAATTGGCGTTTTAGTTGATCAGATTGAAACCTTCAATATCGGTGGTTTACTGATAACCAAAGGTGGTCCAATTAGTCACGCAAATCTTTTGAACAAACTACAGGGTGCCTCTAAAATTCCGTTGATGTCGGGTCTCCATGCCGAATGGGGCTTAGGGCAAAGCCTAGATAGCGTTATGAGTTTTCAAAAACCTATGTTGCTTGGAGCAATAAAAAACGATAACCTAGTCTTTCAGGTAGGTCAGGAAATTGGAACTCAGATGAAAACACTTGGCTTCCAAATCAATTTCGCGCCACAAGCTGATATCGCAGTAGATAAAAATAATCCCCTCCTATATTTCAGTGATGATAAAAGAAGAACAGCAAAGCGATCGGTGTTGTTCATGAAAGGGTTGCAAAGCTCAGGCGTTCTGGCATGCGCAAAACACTTGGTCTATCAAGAAAAAGAAACTGAAGTAAACCCTGACACTACTCTTTATTTTGACATAAACCGATTGGATACACTTGAATTTTATCCGTATCAAAAACTAATCGAAGAAGGCATTGGTGGTATGTTAACTTCTAACCTGCATTTTTCTATGCTGGGAAAAAAGGAAGCCATACCAGCCTCACTTTCTCAAATTTTCATCAGCGATATACTCAAAAAGAAAATAGGGTTCAACGGACTAACTTTTACCGATATACCCTATCTAAAAACAATATCCGGCAAAATAAGGAGTGGTGAAACTGAAGAGTTGGCATTTTTGGTAGGCAATGATGTGCTTATTGCACCGAAGGATTTGAAGGAGTCGGTAAAAAAAATCAGTAAAGCAGTGAAGAGAGACAAAGTTTTGCTTCAGCAACTCAATACAAGCGTCAAGAAAATTCTGTCAGCCAAATTTGACGCAGGATTGGACAAACAAAAATTTGTAGACACTGACAATTTAGTAAGACGGCTTAGCTCACCCGAAGCGTTATTACTTAAACATCAGCTAGCCGAAGCTGCTATTACCGTTGTTCGAAATGTTACCTCCACACTTCCTATTAAGATACTTGACAATAAACATTTCGCCTCCATTACGATTGGCAAGGAAGATCAAAATGAATTTAATCAATATCTATCCAAATATGTACCGTTTCAAAGCATCACGGTTAGAGCCGTCTCTGATACGGTTGGGATTGCGGAAAAAATTCAAAAGTCAGATATTTTGATAGTCAGCCTTTATCCGTTGGCCCACTCCTTCCAACAGGATGTTATCCCACTGATAAGAAAATGGGCTTTGCAAAAGGAAGTGATTGTGTGCCTTTTCACCGATCCATTCCACTTGGAAGAATTTGAAGATATGCCAACTGTTATTGAAGCCTATACAGATGAAGATTTGATGCCACAAAAAACAGCTCAGGTAATTTTTGGGGGGCTGGCAGCAAATGGAATACTTCCGTTAACAATTGAAAATTCTTTTCGCATAGGTGAAGGAACTACCGTTACAGCAATTAACCGGCTTGCTTACGGCACACCTGAATCAGTTGGAATGGATAGCGAAACACTTAACCAAATAAAAGTCATTGCCAAAGAAGCAATTGATATGGGGGCTACTCCAGGCTGTCAGGTTTTGGTTGCAAAAAACGGAAAAGTCATATTTCAGCAATCCTTTGGCTGGCTAACGTATGAAAATAAAATTCCAGTAACAGATGAGACCATTTATGATCTGGCCTCACTTACAAAAGTATCGGCCACGTTGCAAACCACCATGTTTATGCAAGAGAAAGGATTGGTGGATCTAAATAAAAAAGTTTCCGTTTATCTGCCGGAATTAAAAAATACGAACAAGAAAGATATCACACTCATTGATATGCTTACTCACCAGTCGGGGCTGGTTCCTTTCATGCTACTTTGGCCGCTTACGGTGAAAGACAGCATTTATCTTCCGCATTATTATAGTCACCAAAGAAATGAGAACTACCCCCTTCAGGTGGCTCCAAATCTTTTTGCTGCCAACCCGATCAGGGATTCGGTATGGACCTGGATTGTAAAATCAAAAATGCAAGACAAGCCCGCACGCACACCCTTTGATTATCGTTACAGCGATCTTGGATTTATGATCTTAAAACAATTGGCGGAAAAAATTCTAAATCAGCCGATCGATGATTTTCTTCACCAAAATATGTACGAACCCCTGGGGGCTTATACAACAGGTTTTAATCCATTGGATAGATTCCCGGCACAACAGATAGCCCCAACAGAAGATGATAAAATTTATCGCAAATCAACTGTCTTAGGCACTGTTCATGATGAACGTGCCGCCATGATGGGCGGGGTATCGGGTCATGCTGGGTTATTTAGTACTGCAAATGATTTAGCTAAACTGGGCCAAATGCTCGTACAAAAAGGACATTACGGTGGGCACACCTATTTTAAGCCACAAACGGTGGAGCTTTTCTCTAACAAGCAATTCGAAAAAAGTCGCAGAGGATTGGGGTGGGACAAACCCATTCAAAGTGATTGGAACAGTCCAACTTCTTTGTTGGCTTCGTCCCGTACCTATGGCCACACCGGCTTCACTGGTACGTGTATGTGGATTGATCCAGAATTTGACCTTGTTTATATTTTCTTGTCTAATCGGGTTTATCCCGATCGCAACGGTAAACTATTAAATGCCAATATCCGTCCACGTATACAGGAAGTGATTTATAAATCAATTTTTGAATATAGGGCTGGTAAAAATTAATTAGCTCATAAAGTTAGATGGGTTATGTTCCGTAGGAACATTTGCTAGGTAAAAAAAATAACAAATAATTTAGATTCGTTCCGTAGGAACGATTGGTGCTTTTGGATTAAGTTGCGAATCCAACCATTCATAGCATATGGCAAATAGTTATACGCAGATCCATATTCAGTTTGTATTTGCCGTTAAGTACAGGGCTGCCCTCATTGGCAGCGAATGGAAGGAAAGGCTATATCAATATATGACAGGTATCTTTCAAGGGAACCAACATAAAATGCTTCAGATAAACAGCATGCCTGACCATATTCATATTTTTATCGGTATGAGGCCACATCAATCTATGTCCTCACTTATACAAAATGTAAAAACAGAAAGCAGTAAGTGGATTAAAGCACAAAAATTATGTTCTCATCCTTTCGCCTGGCAGGAAGGATACGGTGCTTTTTCATATGCTAAAAGTCAGGTAAATGACGTGATCCGATATATTCAAAATCAGGAAATACATCACCGTAAGGAAACATTTCTGAATGAATACAAAAAGTTTCTTACTGTATTTGATATCGAATGGGAT
>JAYVBN010000326.1:0-2969 GCA_043750455.1 Bacteroidia bacterium
ACGTAGGCAGCTATTCGATTGGTAAGGGTACTTTGGATAACACTAACTACACGATTAGCTATACAGGAGCGAACTTCAGTATCACACCACTTGCTGTAAGTGTTGCGGCTGATCCAGACCAGACCAAAGTATATGGTGCCGATGATCCCATTATCTATACGTACACATCTAATCCGGATGTAGGCACTGTGCTTGCAAATAGCCAAATAATAAACTTTACCGGAGTCTTGATCCGTGAGGTAGGAGAAGAACCAGGCAGCTATACGATTCTTCAGGGTACGTTGAACAATGGCAACTATTCTATTAATTACCACGAAGCAGAATTCAATATCAAATGTTTGGACACTCCTGAAATTCTAAATTCATTAACAGCGACAGGCTCAGGCTCAAGTAATCCTCCTGTAATTAATAATCCAGGTTCAGAAAAAGGTGACTTATTAATTGTTGGACTTATATACGAAAAAGGTGCAAGTACAACTCCAAGTGCTCCTGTAAGTTCTGGCTGGAAAAAAATTCGAAGCGACAATCAGGGAAATAATGTTGGAATGATCACGTACTTCAAGATTGCAGGCAGCAATGAACCTTCCAGTTATCAATTTGGTTTGACTAGTAGTCCAAAATGGTCAATAGGCATTTCGCTAATTACCCGTGCTGACACACTTAACCCTATTGATGTACATAATGGAGACTTTGGTGACAAATCTAATTTTGCCATAGCTCCATCCATAACACCAACGATTTGCAACACATTGGTGATGGCATTCTTTTCCAATAAAAGAGATGCCTATTGGACACCTCCGAACGGAACAGTAGAGGTTTATGATAGACCTAATTCTCAGAATGGCCTTACTTCCAATATGATGGCTCGTTACCTTGCGCCACCTGAGAAAGGTGTGAGTACGGGTCCTAAGTCTGCCGAAGCTACCATCAGTGAGGTTTGGGTGGCGCAGCAAATAGCAATACGACCGGGAGCAATTGGAAAAAATCGGTCAGGCTCATCTTCTGCACGAACTAGCAGCCCGTCTGAAGTTCAGCGTTATGAGGAGCAGCCTAGCAAAGAAAGTTTCTCCGCATATCCCAATCCAATTGTTGATCGATTATCTATCCAATTCCCTGAGCTGACAAAAGAGCCAGCGTTATCGTCCATTAACATTTTTGATCAGATTGGTCGTTCCTATCCTATAAATGCCATCTGGCATCCGGAAAATACCAGCCTTGAAATTGATTTTTCCGTAATGACTAAAGGACTATATATTATTCGTGTAAGTACGAGTTCAGGGATTCAAGCATTGAAGGTTCAAAAGGAATAGGTTCGGCAGTCAAAATTGTAACAACCGCAAGCAAAAAAAGAATGAGGGAATATCTCATTCTTTTTTTGTTTAGTACATAGTCCTATTTCTGAACTGAAATGATTTTGTAAATTGTGGCTTCGAAATTGTGCCATGAATCGAATTCTTTTTCTGATTTCTATCCATTTTCTAACTTTTACTAGTCCAGCGCAAGAACCCGACCGTAAAATAGATAGTTTAAAGAATCTGGTTGCAATTCAAAAAGATGATTCCATCAAAGTCAATACACTTATTTCTCTGGGCACTTTATATTTAAATACAGACATTAATGAGGCGTTAAATTATGGAAACCAAGCACGTATACAGGCCGAAAAAGTAAACTACAGGAAGGGGCTTGGAAATGCTCTTAAACTGATTGGCTTGGGTTATGCCTATATGAATAAAGGTTTTGAAGCTGATAGTCTATGGAAAGAATCCCTTGCCGTATTTGAAAGCATAGAATTCAAAGAGGGCATTTCAAACATATATAATAATTTGGCCACCCTCAATTACAGCTTAGGCGAGGATGCAAAATCAATCGAATACAACTTATTATCCCTCAAGATAGCAGAAGAGATCGGTAACAAATTGCGGATAGGATCAAGCCTGCTCAACCTTGGCAATGTTTACTCCAACAAACCCGCTACTGCTGATATGGCCATTAATTATTTTCTCAGAGCGCTACCTATTTTCGAAGAGATCAACTATACAGAAGGGATTGGAACCGCGACTGTTAATATTGGTGAAATGTATTTTAATAAAAAAATGTATGATTCAGCGTTGACTTTCTTTCAAACCTCCATTAAGATGTTTGAAGGTACGGCCGATGCCGCTTACGCATTAAGTTATATTGGTGAAATCTACGCTGAACGAAATGATTTTGAGAATGCCTTTAAGTATCATGATCAAGCCGTTGAAGTTACGGAACGGTTAGGCGCACAACAGTTTCTGGCACAAAGTCTTTTGGGCCTGGCAAAAACACAAAAGAAAAAGGGCGATGTATTAAAGTCAATTGAAACCTATAAGAGAGCACAACAGATCAGTGAAGAAATAACAGCCAAGCAAGAAATTAAAAAGGCGTATGAAGCGCTTGCTGAGGCGTATGCCCAAATAGGAGATTTCAAAGATGCCTATGCTTATGAATCTCTACTAACCCGAATCAAAGATGATCTCTATAATACAGATGAAGACAAGAAGATTCAGCAACTTCAATTTAATGCTGAAGTAGAGAGAAAAGAAAATGAAATTCAACTTCAGGAAGTGACCATTCAAAGGCAGAAAATAGTGTCTTATGCAACTGGTATTTCTGGATTTCTGTTATTAATTGTAGCAGTGGGATCCTATAACCGATATAAGTACGTTCGCAAAACCAATAAAATAATACAAAGCGAAAGGGATCGTTCGCAAGAACTTCTCCTCAATATTTTACCAGAAGAAACGGCCAGGGAATTGGAAACAAACGGACATGCCAAAACACGTTTTTATGATAACGTAACCGTTCTATTCACTGACTTCAAAGGATTCTCAACCATTGCAGGAACCCTCACTCCTATTCAACTTGTGGCTGAGCTTAACGACTACTTCATGGCGTTTGATGAAATTGTAGGAAAATACAATCTCGAAAAAATTAAAACAATTGGT
>JAYVBN010000327.1:0-2060 GCA_043750455.1 Bacteroidia bacterium
AAAACTGTTAGCCATTTTGTTTCAAAATTGGAACAGTTTTTTGCTCCACCGAATCTATATGACAGGATTGTCTTTACTGGCCAACTTGCCGATAACTACTGGCTATACGCTATTGAAGATATTTCATTTTTGTCAAGCGACCTAATTTGGAGCTGAAAACCAGCTAAAGGACTCTAATTACCCTGATATTTTTTTTCGCGTATTGCTATTTCAAATCAGGGTCGGGCTTAAGCTTTTTTACCTCTTTTGCCAAGTTAATCGTATCCAACGGGCTTTGAATTTTGTACAAGCCCGTGGCCGCAACATGGGTGTACATTTCCGTAGTCTTTGAAGATTCGTGCCCAAGCAATACCTGAATGTATCGGGTTGAAGTTCCACCCTCTAATAAATGCGTAGCAAAAGAATGTCGCAACATATGCAACCTCACATTTTTGCGTATGCCCGCAGCCGTTGACGCTCGCTTTAATATTTGTCGCAAACTGCTGGCCGAATAACGCTCTCCTCCCGGCCCATAGAATAACCAAAGCAGCGGTTCGTATTCTTTTATATACTCTTCCAACAATGGAATGATTGTTTGAGCCAATATGCTCTGCCTGTCTTTACTTCCCTTACCTCCACGAATAAAAACTATATTTCGGTTGGTATCCACATCACCTACCCTCAGGTTTATCAGCTCGCTTCTGCGCAGCCCAGCCCCATAGATCAGCATCATCATTAGCTTATGCTTTGTATTAGCAATGTTTTCAAAAATCAGCGAAACATCCTGCTGACTTAATACCTCTGGCAATCTTTTCTCGCGAAGCGGCCTTTCAATATGATATACCTTTTGCTCCTGCTTCATTATTTTTTCGAAAAAATATTTGATGGCATTAATGGCTTGGCTCTGTGTCGACTTACTTACCTTTTTGCGCTCCACCAGGTAGATCATGTAATTCTGAATTTCAGTCTCAGTTAAATCAAGTATTTGCGTGTCGTTATAAAAGCAAAGAAACTCTTTGAACTGTTGGAGATACGTTCTCTTTGTGTTGTCGCTATATCCTTTCAGATTAAGTCTTTGTTCCATCGTTCGCATCGCTTTAACATGTTCTTCTGAGAGCGGTGGAAGTTGAAGTCGTTTTGCGACTGGCTTTTTTATAAGTTGTGCAGTGTTTGCTTTTGAAGTAACGGTATCTTGTTTTGGTCTAGCGGAAGAATAATCCACCCATATTTTATGACTTTGGCAGACCTTTAAGATTGAATCAAGAGCCGTTATCGTCTCTTCCACATACCAGCAGGAATGTGTGGCACTAAAGGTACAACCTGGTATTTTTTTTATTATATCAATCAGGTATCTGTCTTTTGGAAACCGAATGGCAAAGCAATGCTTGTCGCGATGAAAGAGCTTTTCAACTTTTACCTGCCTGTTCTGCGTGAGAGCTGTAGCATCCATATTATTTCTTTTTTAAACAAATGGCTTCCGTTAAAAATGTTATGCAAAAGATCTCTATGGCAGCTTATTGTCCTTTCCCTCTTGCAGAGATCTGTAGAATTGACTCAACTTTATCACCACGAATTCCATACATAAAATCATACTCATTAACGGCCGGATCGCAATGGGGGATAATCACTTCCAGTTTATCTCCAACTTTATAGTTCTTGTTGGATTTCTCAAACGTAATGGTTCCGTATTCATCGGAGCCAGCCATATAAATAAAGTCAGCTTCTCCAATTACTAATGGAGGAGGTTGATTTAAGGTAAAAGCCTTAGCGCCTGAATCCGTAATGATGCGCCCAGGATAATTCATATTAATAATGGTGGTCATAACCGTGAGAGACGGAGCAAAATCATCATAAACCGTTTCGTTTTTTATGCCACCAATTTCGATGTACTGGCGATCCATAAATACATAACTGCCTACCTGTACATCTGTCAATCCTTTAACATACTGCATGATGTTGTAGGTACCTGTACCTCCACCGCTAAAAATTTCCATATTCAAACCGGCTGCCTTCATCATTTCATACGACTTTATAGTCGGTTCAAAATTTTTCAAGGCTGCTTCTTTTCGCTTTTCAAAACC
>JAYVBN010000328.1:0-2728 GCA_043750455.1 Bacteroidia bacterium
AATGATTCCTAACCCAGAATCTGATCCCTACTGGGCTCAAACAGAACAAGGGATTTTCCAAGCAAAGGCTGACTGGGCTCAGTATGGAATCGTAATCGACTCCTATTTATTTGACCAATATAATAAAGAGTCCTTTAATTTAAAGACGCTGGAAATATTAAGCACTAAACTGGATGGAATTGTAGTGGCTCCAATATTTTATGATGAAGCTTTGATACTATTTAAGGTCCTTGAAAACAACAACATACCTTACATTTTATTTAACACGAATATACCTGTGGCGCATGCCTTAAGCTTTATAGGTCAGGATTTATTTCATAGTGGTCTTCTGGCGGCAAAACTTTTGTCATTAGGCCAGCTAGAAAGTGGTAAACTGGCGATTGTACATATGGATGAGGATATTCACAATTCAATTCACTTGTTAGAGAAGGAAAGAGGGTTCTGTGACTATTTCAAACATAAAAATAAATTCAGTTTTGAAATTGAAGAGTTCAATCTGAACCCCAAGGATCCCAGGTTCAACAATCAGTTCAATACCTTACTAGATAATTCTCAGTTGAGGGGCATTTTTGTAAGCACATCAAAAGGAACTTCCATTGTCGCATCCATGCTTGAGAATCATGGCAAGAAAGATATTCGGCTTATCGGATATGATATGTTAGATGATAATTTAAAATATTTAAACTCTGGAGTAGTTGATTTTTTGATAAACCAAAACCCAAAACGTCAATCGTTTTTGGGGATTAGTCACATGGCAAATCACCTCCTTTTCAAAAAAGTGGCACCAAAAATGGAACTCTTCCCTCTTGAAATTATTACACAACAAAATGTTGATTCCTACATATCCTCAGCCATACATTAACCAACGAAAATATTTTATTGAAACCATGAAAATGACAACATCCTAATCACTACTAAAACCTCAAACCTATGAAAATACTAATAACCACATTCATGCTAATTCTCTGTGGAGGACTATCAGTCAAATCCCAAACAGTAGATATTCTTATCAAGAATGGTCACGTCATTGATCCGAAAAATAATATTGATGCCATTATGGATGTGGCCATCATTGGAAACAAAATTTCAGAAGTCGCTGCTAAAATCTCAACGCCTGCATTAAAAACAATCGATGCTACGGGTCTCTATGTGGTGCCCGGTTTGATTGATATTCATGGACATCATTATTTTGGTACGGAGCAGGACCAATACTTGAGCGATAGTTATGCAGCTCTTCCTCCTGATGGATTCACTTTCCGTGCAGGTGTTACCTCTGTTGTAGATGCAGGAGGTGCAGGCTGGAGAAATTTTCTTGATTTTAAAAATCAGGCGTTTGCAAATTCTAAAACCAGAATGTTCGCCTTCCTAAATATTGTAGGTGCAGGCATGAGCGGAGGTGCCACCGAACAAAATCTTGCTGATATGGATCCCAAACTTACCGCGATGGTTGCCAAGCAATATCCCGACTTGATTGTAGGAATTAAGCTGGCCCATTATATGAGTTCCGAATGGGCACCAACAGATCGTGCCGTGAAGGCCGGTGAGTTAGCCGGCATCCCTATTATGGTTGACTTCGGTGCGGCTAATCCAGTGCTGTCATGGGAGACTTTATTATTGGAAAAATTAAGACCCGGTGATATTGTAACTCATTGCTATGGACAAACCGAAGGAAGAATGCATGTAGTAGAAAACGGAAAGGTGCAAGCTTACGCCACGGCTGCACAAAAAAGAGGAGTTAATTTCGATGTCGGTCATGGCGGTGGAAGTTTTATGTTTGAGCAGGCCATACCTGCGATAAAGCAAGGGTTCAAACCTAACTCTATCAGCACTGATCTTCACACAGGAAGCATGAATGGAGGCATGAAAGATATGGCCAATGTGATGTCAAAACTATTGAACATAGGATTGAACCTGAACGAAGTGATCGCTTGCTCTACCTGGAATCCTGCACAGATTATCAACAAAAAAGAGCTTGGTCATTTATCAGTTGGTGCGTTGGCTGATGTGGCCATATTAAGTCTTGACAAAGGAACATTTGGATTTGTAGATGTGGGTGGAACTAAAGTGATGGGCGATAAGAAATTGACATGTCAATTTACCGTGCTTAATGGAGAAGTTGTTTGGGACTTAAATGGACTCGCTGCCCCTTTATATAAATAAAGTAACTGTAGCATGAGAGGTTCAATCATTAAAATTATATTCTTAGTTAGTGTTTCTTTTATCGTAACCAGTTGCGGAAATAATGTTGAATTGCCAAAAGGTGATCCTGATAACGGAGGTCTTGTTGTTCCGGCTGGATTTGAAGTTGTTATAGTCGCTGATAGTGTTGGTAGTGCACGTCACATGGCTGTAAGTAACAATGGAGACATTTATGTGAAGTTGAGAGGTGGCGAGCCAAAAGGCATTGTCGCTTTGCGTGATGTTAACAACGATGGCAGGGCAGACACGATTAAATACTTTGGCAACTACGAAGACAACGGAAATTACGGAACGGCCATGCGTATCCACAATGGATATCTTTATTTCAGTACTGCGGGTGAAGTGAATAGAATTAAGATCACTCCAGGTCAATTGATACAGAACGGACCTGTTGAAACAATTGTCATTGATGATTATAAAAACGATCGGCATGGATATGAACACATTGCCAAACCAATCGCACTGGATGAAGTCGGGAATTTATACGTTCCCTTTGGAGCACCAGGTGATGTTTGTCAGGTTTTAAACC
>JAYVBN010000329.1:0-4681 GCA_043750455.1 Bacteroidia bacterium
AAACAACATCAATATCAACACTGGCAACAATATCAATATCAATGGAGGAAATAACATTTATAACAATCACAAAAATGGCGTGAGGCCGTCTACTCGTCCTGCAACAGGTCAAGCAAATAGAAACAATGCTTCAACTCGCCCAGCGAATGGCCAAGGTAATAATGCAAGGCAAGGACAAGGCTCAACTATGCCAGCAAATTCAGGAACTAAAAATAACGGAAGTGTGATGACGGATAAGAGTGGTAACGTATACCAGAAGCAGGGGCAAGATTGGAAACAAAATAATGGCAATAATTGGCAGTCAACTCAAAACAACCGTGACTTAGATCAGCAACAAATGAACCGCGATCGTGGAACGCAACGCTTTAATAATGCTGGTCAGATGAACGGGGGAGGTGGTGGAGCGAACCGTGGAGGCGGTGGAAGGAGGAGGTAAATTCCATCTTACATTGTTATAGAAATTCCGCAACGTTTAAGATTCTCAAAGCAGAACTGAAGCCGATCACCAAAATAGAAATCGAAATCTGGTAAGAAGTAATTCTTGAAATTTATTTTATGAAAGTAAAAGTATTCGGGGCTGCAGGTGGTGAAGTAACAGGCTCCTCCTATTTAGTTCAAACCGATAAAGCAAATGTATTGGTTGATGCAGGAATGTTTCAAGGTGGAAAGGCGTCTGAGGCAAAAAATAAACTGCCACAAAATACGAAAGTCAAAGATATAGATGCTGTCGTACTTACTCACGGCCACCTGGATCACACCGGTCGTGTTCCCTTGTTGATCAAGTATGGTTACAACGGCCCCATTTATAGTACAGAAGAAACTTTTGCGCTGGCCGAAATAATCTTACACGATTCCGCCCGATTACAAGTATCAGATGCGGTGCGGCAAAATCGTAAATTCTGGAAGAAGGGAATGCCACTTTTTGAACCTCTTTATAATTCCGAACATGTAGAGTTAATGAAAGAACTCACACAGGTTGTTCAATTTAATACTCCAATCAACGTGGCGGAGGGCATTACAGCGCGCTGGATTGAAGCAGGGCATATGTTAGGTTCGGCAAGTATAGAATTAAAGGTAACTGAAAAAGGAAAGACCAAGACGATTGTATTCTCAGGCGACCTGGGTCCATTAACACTTCCTTTGCTCAGGCCATTTGAGCATTTTACCAAAGCTGACTTAGTATTTATGGAATCTACCTATGGAGATCGTGATCATAAATCGTATGAGGATACCATAGAAGAGTTTGAAGCAATAGTAAAGGAAGCATATGCAACAAAAGGAAAAATGCTAGTGCCAACATTTGCTGTAGGCAGATCGCAACAAATTATTTACCACCTGGCTGAAATGTTTCATGCGGGCAAGGTGCCAGCCTTCCCTGTGTATCTGGATAGCCCGATGGCGATTGCTGCCTTTAATGTGTATCGCGATCATCAGGATTTGCTGGATGAAGAATATCAGGAGTTAAAACGAAAGGGTGTGTTTCCATTGAGTAACGATTTCTTCAAAAGCACAGCCAGGGTAGAGGATTCAAAAAAGTTAAATGATGTAAAAGGTCCGTGCATGATTTTAGCTGGTGCAGGCATGTGCAATGGGGGTCGCATCCTCCACCACTTATCAAGTAATCTGGATAACCCCAAAGCTCACGTGATCATTGTTGGATATCAATCTTATGGTTCTCTTGGCAGACGCCTGGTGGAGGGAGCTGACAAGATTTCAATCTTTGGTTTGGAAAAAGAAGTGAATGCTCACGTGCACACGCTCAATGGATTTAGTGCTCATGCAGGGCAAACAGACCTGATGAATTGGTTTTCTTATCTGGCTCCATCAAAACCAAAGCTGGTGATCACTCACGGAGAAGATGGACCCAGGAAAGCGTTAGCAGCTTTGATTAAGAAGCGACACAAAATTGAAGCAACCTTGCCAAAGATTGGTGATGTTATAGAGGTTTAAGAACGGGATTGATCGAACCAGATCATTGTCCTTACTCGAAGTTAACCTAAGCCGAAACGGGAGACTCCTTCGGGAACTGAAACTAACTTTTCTTTTTTCCTTTTATCTGTTTACTGGCCTTGGCTTCAGGTAAATAATTTTCTGATGTTATTACTTTTTGTCCTGTTTTCACTTCCAATGCTTTTCTTGCGTCCCCGGCAATTTTACCGCCTTGTTTTGCCACTATCTTATTTTCTATAAATCCCTTCGGGTCTTTGTTCTTTACTATTGCAGTCGTAGAAGCTTCTCCTAACATGGAGAAAATCAACTCAAGATCGGTCATGTGGTCTCGTAAATTTTCTCTCTTCAATTTTTTAAACTCTTTGTATTCCGATGGAGTCAACCCAAATTTCCTCTGTTCTTCCATTCTCCAGTCAATTCCTCGCGAATGGCGATACTCCTCATTCTCTTTTCTATCCAGTCGTCCGGGTATCCTTTCAGTTTATAAAGCTCCCTTGTTCGCTGTGTTGCCAATTCCGGATTTTCTATTTCATCTAATCGATCTGAACCAACTTGAGCCAGCCACAGTTTGAACGGTTCTGCTTTGGGCGATGGGATGGATTGTATGATGCGCAAAAGCCCTTTTGCATTAGCGCAGCCCATTCGTTGTCTACCGCCAGCGGTTTCTACCGAAAGGGTGGGTACAATTTGTACCCACCCTTTCGCAAGTTCCTCGTCACGCTCGCGCATTCGTTTAATGTATTGTTTTGAATCTTTGCTGTCCGTTAAAACCAAAACAACATCTTCAACAACGAAATACCATTTCTGGTCGGCTTCGTTCCACACTGATCTTATCTGCTTGCTTTCAAATAATTTAATGTTGCTCATCTGTGCTTTTCTGAATACTTAAAAGTACCCTTTTCCCCTGAATTTGAGGAAGTCGAAAAAATTGATTCCTCGGTACTTACAAGAATGACTCCTTGGAGAAGAACTCCAACGAGGGCGGGAGTGTAGCAATTTGAGCCTGTGTAAACCAAACGGTTTCGTCCTCCAGCCGCACATCTATTTTGATATGGCCATCTTTGTTTTGGTAAATGAGGATTTCGCTGGTGCTCATTGACTTAATTTTCTAACAATTTATCCAACGCATTTTGAAGCATCTTTTTGTCGGGCAAATACAATTGATATTTACTTAACAACACTTTATTGGTAATGCTATCGGTGGCATATTCAACCAAAATATGGTTTTTATGTGCACCCAGAATAATTCCAATGGGTTCGTTATCGTCTTCGCTGGCTTCTTCTTTGAAATAGTTGATATAGAGGTTCATTTGCCCTACATCTAAATGATCGATCTCACCTCGTTTCAAATCTACCAACACAAAACACTTCAATATTCTATGGTAAAAAAGCAAGTCTAAATAGAAATGCTTGCCACCTATGCTCATGCGGTATTGCCTGCCAATAAGGCAAAGCCTTTGCCCAGTTCCATTATAAATTGTTGCAGATTAGAAATGATTTTTTCTTCCAGTTCACTTTCTAAATAGTGGTGCTGCTCCGGGATATTTAAGAAATCTAACACAAAAGGGTCTTTCATAAGGTCATCCGCTTTTTCAACAAGATGTCCTTAATTAGCTAATTTCAATACACCTTCTTTGTCTTTACTCAATGCCAAACGCTCAAACAAGGAACTTTTCATGTGGCGCTTTAACTCTCTTACGCTCCAGCGTTCGTGTTCGCATTGTTTGCTATAAAAGCTGATTTCTAACTTCGAATCTGCTTTTAGGATTTCAAAATAATGGCTCCATGTCAATACGTGAGACAGCGTCTCACGTATTGGGAAACATTGGTATAATTTACGCATGTATAGCAAGTTAGACCCTCGCGTATAATGAGCACCATCGATCAGGCGTTCGTTCAATCTCCTTACGTGAAAGCCAATTAACATTAAACTTCTGAGCAGCATGAAAAAAATAGTAATACTTTCAATATTTCTCTGCAGTGCATCAATGACCTTCGCGCAGAGCGGCTACACATCGTTGCATTATGATGTTAGTATTCCACTTGGTAACACAACTGACTTCATCGGTAAAGCAAGCTTTCGTGGTGTTGGGTTTGATTTCCGTAGAATGTTATCTCCTACTATTGGCGTGGGCATGTCTTTTGCCTGGCATACTTTCTATGAACGCAAAGATTATGGCACTTATGTTGACGGAGCCACCAGTATAACAGGTGTGCAATTCCGCTATTTGAATGTTTTGCCTATGCACGTGAACGCCAACTATTACTTAGGTGAAGAAGGTGATGCGGTGAGACCATTCCTTGGCTTGGGTATCGGCACCATTTATGGGGAGCGCAAAACTACTATGGGGCAGTATTCATATACTACAAAGACCTGGCAATTTAGCATGCAGCCTGAGGTTGGTGTTCTTTATCAGGTTCAGTCAGATGCCTATATTTTTGTGGCAGGAAAATTTACAACACCTTTTAAAAATACTGAACTAGATGGCCAACCATTCCTTAGTTTGAATTTTGGCTTGGCGTGGATGCTCCAGTAATCCTAATAAGTATTTCTATTCTTGAAAATCCTGACGGCAGCGTTGGGATTTTTTTTGAACTATGCATTACTTAAGGAGCCTTACGCAAAAACATGAAACGTGTGTGTCTTGAACCGAGCTCAGTTGTAAGAGCAAGGATGCTGTACAAAAGATGGAAGACTCTTACTACCATTATCATCGTGTGGATGTCGAGC
>JAYVBN010000330.1:0-2333 GCA_043750455.1 Bacteroidia bacterium
AACCATGAAGTAAGTTCTGAATTATAATCTGGTCGCTCGCCAGCTTGCATTTTATCTATACCCAAATAGCGTGAATCCAAACGACCTACTGTAAATCCTTTTTCGCGTAAGAGTTCTTTCCAGAAAAACTGTGTAGGTACAGCAAGATTGTGCTGCAAGATTGTCTTTTCAGAAAGCCCAGAGTAACGCGACATTTTCGAAGCAATCTGTTTTCTCTTCTGCTCTTCAATAAAGCCTCCTTTTGAAAGTGCCGGGATTAACTCATCAATGGTGAATGCCTCCACTTCTGGGAGAATATCATTCAAATCTTTTTGTTGCAAATCAGCCGGCAATGCTTTTTGATACCATGCCGCTGCCGCATAGTATGGTAATGACAAAGCGTCATTCACCGGGCCATCACGCATGATGCCCAACTCGGTTGGAGAAACTAAAATTACTCCGTTGAGATACATCCAATGCGAATTCTGCAATTCCAACGCAAGACCTGACACGCGTGTGGTTCCATAGCTTTCACCAATCAGATACTTAGGTGAGTTCCACCTGTTGTTGCGCGACACAAAAGTATTTAACCATTCTGCGAGATAAGTAATGTCAGCATTGACTCCAAAGAAAACTGAACGTTCGGCTTTTGGATCCAAAATCCTTGAATAGCCGGTGTTCACAGGATCGATATAAAGAATGTCGGCCACATCAAGAATGGAATGAGGATTGTCTCGTATCCCGTAAGGCTGCACAGGATAACCTTCATCATCAATGTTTAAAAGTTTAGGACCGGTATAGGCAATGTGCATCCATACCGATGCCGAACCCGGGCCACCATTAAATGACAGCACCAGCGGGCGCTTGCTTTTATCCGTTGCATCGGTGCGCTCATAATATGTATAAAAAAGTGAAGCAATGGTCTTGCCCTCTTTGTCCCATACCGGTTGTGTGCCAGCTGTAGCCTTATAGGGAACAGCTTTTCCTTTGATCGTTACCTGTCCGTTGGTAACCACTGCCGACTCGGCCTGTAGCGCACGATCTTGCGCTGACGCGGTTGAAAAAGAGAGAAGGGAAAATACAATACAGTAAATAAGTTGTTTCATGTGTAGCTAGGTGAATTAAACTTTGTTCCGGCCAAAGTATAAAATGTAAGCGATCAAATGAAGAACGTTTTTGCGAACTGCATTGAGATCATTTGAACGGCTAACTTCCTGAGTAAGGTACACCTCAAATAAAAAATACCGCTAATCAAATTGGCTTATTTCAATTAGTTTTGCAACCCGCATAAAACAGCAGATGGAATTACGTTTAGATACCGGCTACAGACAAATCTTAAAAATGGCATTGCCCATTTCGCTAGCTATGCTTGTACCTCAGATCAACTTTATCACCAACAATATTTTTTTAGGTGGGCTGGGTGAACGGGAATTGGCGGCTGCTGGAATTACAGGGGTGTTCTATCTTATTTTCGCAGTGGTAGGCAATGGTCTTAATAACGGATTACAGTCACTCATTGCGCGAAGAGCCGGTCAAAACCTACCCAAAGAAATTGGCCGTCTGTTTTATAATGGGGTTTGGGTGGCATTGGTGATAGCGGCATTGGGAATAGCCATCACCTATCTTTTTGCTCCGTTGGTGCTGCGGGCTACCATTCACGATACAAAAACGGCTGACCAGGTCATCAACTTCCTGCTCATTCGCATTTGGGGTTTGCCTTTCCTCTATCTCTACGTCATGCGCAATGCGTTACTTGTAGGCACTAATCAAACGAAATTCCTGGTCTGGGGCACACTCTCAGAAGCGGCTGTAAATATTGTTTTAGATTATGGACTTATCTACGGACATCTTGGGCTACCTCGGATAGGATTTAATGGAGCTGCCTATGCCTCTATCATAGCAGAAGCAACTGGATTGATTGTGATCTACGCTGTCATCCGTATCAAAGGCATTCACAAGACGTTTTCGTTTTTTGAGCAAACGAAAATCGACCTCTCCACAACCAAATTGATCCTAGTTCAATCTGCTCCACTAATTGTGCAATACGGTATCAGCATTATGAGCTGGGAATATTTCTATATCCTCATCGAGCATCATGGTGCACGGGCATTGGCGATCTCAAACACGATGCGAAATATTTTTGGATTGTTTGGCATTTTTTGCTGGGCGTTTGCCTCCACGACTAATACTATGGTGAGCAATATCATCGGCCAGGGAAGAACGGAAGAAGTCATGCCCTTGATCAACCGCATTGTAAAATTGAGCCTGGGTATTTCAGCCATTACCTTTGTTGTATTGAATATAGTGCCCGAACTTTTCCTTTCCTTCTACGGACAAGGTGAAGAATTTATCAA
>JAYVBN010000331.1:0-2303 GCA_043750455.1 Bacteroidia bacterium
TTATTCGAGGGTACTAATTTCTTAATGGGCACCAGGGATTGTGCGTCATCATTTCAGATTGAGGAGGGACCTCACCAAGGCAGACTTCTGGCGCGGTACGTGAGCGACCTGGAAAAAAACAGACCTAAGATTTTCATTGAAGCTATTGGTCCAAATTTTTTTGGATTTCAAGACCGCGCTAAAAGTGGTTTTGAAAACTTTGCTGACCTGAGCGCCTACATTAAGAGTAATTATACATTTGATGGTGAAGTAGGTGGTGCCAGAATTTTTATTAGAAATGGTAAATTGAATGAAAAAAAATCGTGGATATCCAATGATAAATTTCGGCCCACTACCCAGGAATTTCATTCGTCTGTACAAATATTTGAAACAAATGGCACCTTCCTGCAGGTAAAAGGTTGGACAGTTCTTGGAAGCAATACCGATCAACAGCAAGTGAAACTTGCTTTAATCAATAAAAGCGACACCCTACTGGTAGAAGCTTATCAACAGGCCAATAAAAGCGTTGTAGATTTCGCCCCACAGAACAAAGGTTTCTTGATGTGTGGATTTTTATCTTTTTTACCCTTGGCAGAGATTCCAGCTGGTGATTTTGGGGTAGGACTATTGGTTAAAAATGAAAATCAAGTTGGATTTAAATGGTTGGGTAAAACCATTAATCGCGATTCGCTTATTAGCAAACCTCAACCTTGATGTATAGTTAAGTATTAAGCCTCAATAGCATAGCCGAATATGAATTCCTTCCCAGGCATTTGGCCACCGGCAAACACCGTCCAAACAGTTTCTAAGTTTTTCATTGATTTGGGTGAATCGGGTCAGCAGTTATACTATGGCATTCATGCATTCATTTTCTTTGCTTTACTCTTCCTTGCCTTGTATCCTTGGCGTGTTGAAAAAGCGGAATTAACCACATTCAAATATTCACGAATTAGAGAAATTGTTTTCTCGGATTCGACCTTTTTGATTATTGTGATCGTCTTTATTCTGATGGCGAGAATACCACTGGCGTCCACCGGGATTTTGAATCCTGACGAACCGTATTGGGTAGCTGAAGCTAAAGCATTATGGAAAGATCCCAGGCCGTGGGTGAGCGTGGATACGGGCACCGGAGGACCGCTTGTGCCTTTGACTTTGCTTAGTTTAAAAGTCTTTGGTTTACCTATAGATCAAGGCTCAATAAAAATAGTAGGAGGATTACTTGTTGCGCTTAGCACGGTGTTTGTTTATATAGGACTCTCAATCGTAAAGCGAAGCGCCTTATTACGTCTACTCATTCTTCCGTTGGTGATTGCGTTTTCGATTTTGAGAAGTGGTGACCTAACGGCCTACAACAGTGAGCATCCAGCAATTCTTGTACTGTGTATTGCCTTTGTTTTATTTTGCAAGCTTTATTCAGACTCAGGAACGAGTTTATTAAATCTTTTTTTTCTTGGCTTCTTTCTTGGCTTGGTGCCTTTTGTAAAACTTCAAGGAATACCCATTGCTTTTTTTCTCGGCATTACATCCTGTTTAATTGCCATTAAGAAGTTACCGATGGCACAAGTTTGTGTTTTGATAATGGGTGCGTTAGCGCCAATCGTATTAACCTTACTTGTCTTGTGGACATATGGTGGACTCAATGATTTTTGGATTGGTTATATTCAATACAATATTTCCTATGCATCGGAAACAGCTATTCAGGGTAATGGTCTAGTACCCAGAATGAAGCTTTTTTTTGATCTAGTCTTTAGAGCCCAAGACCTACATTTTTTTTTATACTTTTCTTTGGCTATTCTGTCCATAGGTATTGTATGGTTATTCCTCTCAAGAAATAAAATCGTGAAGTCGGATATAGCAGAGATAATATTTTCATTAGCCTTAGTTGGTGTTTCCATATTTTCGATTACTGCACCGGCAAGACCTTTTCTTCACTATCTTTTATTTTTGCCAATTCCCTTAACGATATTGTCTGCCGTAATTTTTGTAATAGCGGTAAAAGGGGATTCACAAAACTCAAGTACACCACAACCAAGTAGGGTGATAAAATTATTGGTCAGTCTTGGTTTTATAATTTGCATGAGTCTATTTTATTTCAAGGGTATCGCATTCACCAAAACTGATTTTCAGGGAAGAGCAAAAGAGAACTATGATGGCTATGCCCCACAAGGACTGGTAGGTGCTGTAATGGACCATTATTTTATATCAGATACACGAATAGCGATTTGGGAGTATGAACCTGAGTTATTTGAGGGGACTGATTTTTTGCCCGGAACACGGGATGTAGCCACAGCGTTTCATCTTCAGGGTAAATTATCAGATTATTA
>JAYVBN010000332.1:0-2960 GCA_043750455.1 Bacteroidia bacterium
TCTCAGAATATGCAGCAAAAGTTCAACAAGGGGCGGAGTTTATCGTTACTCATGGAAGAAAAAGAAAAAAGATTTTTAAAGTAATTCCTATTGTTGAAGAGAAACCATCTAAAAGAAAACTAGGTGTTCTAAAGGGAAAAGCTACTGTTGTTTTTCATGATGATTGGAAGATGACAACTAAAGAATTTACTGGATTATGAATTTCTTTCCAACACATAGAGCAGGTGCAAAAATACCCGCCAAAAAACAAGGTGAGTGGCTGGAGTTGTTCAAAGCTGAGAAAGCAAAAATTACCAGTACTCAATCTGAAATAAACAAAACCGATAAGGAGATTGACCAACTGGTGTACCAGCTCTACAACCTCTCGCCAGAATAAATTGAGATTGTAGAGAAATCATAAACGTAAGAAGTTTGGACTCCTTAGAATTTTTTCATCACGATCTTGTTGAGCACCGTTCTAAGCATGGGACGTTTTTATTTAATCAACCAGAGCATCTCTTTCTTCAGTCAGAAAAAGGATGGAGGGTGTATGGCCTGAGGTATAAGGAAACAAAAAAGATAGTAGCTCAAATCTTTTTTAATGTGAAGGGTAAAAAGATTTTCAGCCCATTGTATGCCCCCTTTGGTTCACTGGAGGTGTATGGGGCTTTAGGGCAGAAAGAAATTGAGGAACTCTTTATTAAAATTGAAGAAGATAGTAAGCGACTTGGTATTGTGTATTGCCAAATCAAAAACTATCCGGAGGATTATAATTCTGCAATCACCAAAATACTCTACAAGGTTGCATCTAAACTGAGTTATAATTGTGCGGAAGAAGTGTCAAGTATTATTCCGGTAGATGTAAAAATATTTGAAAAAAAGATTGCGATTTCGCAACGACAGAAGTTGAGAAAAAGCGAAAAGCGATTTGCGGTCGGCCAGCTCAAACTCACAGAATTTAAGAAAGTATATAGCTTCATTAGCGCATGTCGCAAAGAGAAGAATCAATCCCTTTCCATGTCACTCTCTCAACTACAGAAAGTTGTTAAACGGGTTCCGGATAATTTTACTCTATTTCAAGTTGCAGATGAACAACAAATTGCAGCAGCGGCTATTGTAATTAAAGTAAGTGACAAAATCCTATACACGTTCTATTATGCCCATGATAGAAGGTTTAATAGAATCAGCCCAACTGTATTTCTGATCAGTGAGATTTATCGATATGCACAGGAAAATCATTTTACGCATATCGATCTTGGCACTTCTATGGTCAATGGTGGAATCAACAGGCCATTGATCCAGTTTAAGAAAAGCATTGGCGGCCAACCATCCAGCAAGTATATTTTTGACAAAGCGTTTTCATGAACCAGCCACTAGTTACGGTTATTTGTTTGTGCTACAATCAAGAACGTTTTGTTCAAGAGGCTATTGAATCGGTTTACAACCAAAGCCATTCACGCATCCAACTAATTATTGTGGACGATTGCAGTCAGGATGAAAGTGTTTCTGTGATAAAGACATTAATTAAAGATCGTCCTGAGGTCGTTTTTATTGCCAATGATAAAAACACGGGAAGTTGTACGTCATTCAATTTTGCACTTAGATTAGCGCAAGGTGATTACATTATTGACTTAGCTGCAGATGATGTGCTTTTGCCGGATCGGATAGCAATAGGAGTAGAGGCTCTTGGAAAACTTGGAGCTGAACATGGTGTCCAATTTACTGATGCTGAAATTATTTCTGAAAGTGGAAGTCACATGTATTTGCATTCTAAAAAATTTCCGAATGACACTATACCGCAAGGGGATGTTTACAAGAATTTAATCGATCAATATTTCATCTGTTCTCCAACAATGATGTTCAGAAAAGAAGTGTTGGACTATACAAAGGGATATGATGAAGCCATGGCTTTTGAGGATTTTGATTTTTGGATACGATCCTCACGCGCATATAACTATTGCTATTGTCCAAAGGTCTTAGTGAAAAAACGAGTGGTAAATAGTTCCATGTCTCAGATGCAATTCACAAAAGGAAATAAACAACGGTGGTCTACCCTTTTGGTGTGTAGAAAGATAAAGGCCCTAAACAAAAATAGAATGGAAGATGAAGCACTTCGAAAACGCTTACGCTATGAGTTATTTTTATCCTTGCGAATGATGGACTTCACGCTAGCGTTGGAATTTCTAAAACTCAGGATGACGATATGAAAAATCTATTTCCGATTGTCTTCACCTAGCACCATACTCACATAACTTTTATATCGATCTGCAGAAATCGCTCCTGAATTCACGGCTTCAAGAACTGAGCATTTTGGCTCATTGATATGAATACAGCGTGCACCGAATTTGCAATTTAATCTCACATCTCTCATCTCCGGGAAGTAATCAGAAATTTCTTGTTGATTCATATCCACAAGCCCCCACTCTTTAATACCAGGAGTGTCAATCACAAAGGTGGTTGAGTCAAGTTGAAACATTTCAGCGAACGTAGTGGTATGAGTTCCTTTGTCCGAAAAACCAGAGATTCTGCTTGTTGTTTGATTTATATCAGGGGATATACGATTGAGCAAAGTGGATTTGCCAACACCTGAGTGGCCAGCAACAAGAGTCACCTTATTTTTCAGAACGTTTGAAAGTATAGAAGGTTCGTCATAAATGGCGGATCCACTCCAGGTATTAACTCCAATGGAGTTATATATATTTTTGAGAGATTCTAATTCGATTAGGTCTTTTTCATTAAGTAAATCACTTTTATTAAAGAAGAGGGCCTGCGGAATCCTAAATGATTCGGCTGAAACCAAGAACCGATCGATAAAGCCATGCGATGTTCTAGGTTGTTTTAATGTAGCAATCAAGAGAACCTGATCTACATTGGCGGCCAGTACCTGGCTATGCCCGGTCTTTTTTACCGACTGGCGTAAGATTTGATTTTCCCTTGGAAGTATTTCTTCGATCGATCCAACTTCCCCCACTTCAAGGAAT
>JAYVBN010000333.1:0-3258 GCA_043750455.1 Bacteroidia bacterium
CTTTTCGCTCGAGGTTGACAAGGACAACCGTTTCACCCTTTTTAAGAAGGGCATCCTGCAGTTGTTTTAATAGGGTTGACTTGCCCGTTTGCCGGGCACCAATAAGTATAGTGCACTCTTTTTCAGGAACATGATTGAGCAAATCGGGGTATAATGAGCGAGTAATCATGTAATAAATATCCGATATTTTTAATAATTGAAGTAATAATATCAGTTTATTTATTGAAAAACCCTCTTTTACCGCAGGATTCAGACATTGGGCAAATGAATAATAAACTCACTCCCCTCTCCTTCCTTCCCTGCCTGCGCTGCCGCTTCGGTAGGCAGGGTTCCACCTTCAACTCTCCACCATGAGCCTTTACAATATCATAAAAAGTCTGAATCACGGCTGCCTGCCGGCTAGGCAGGGATTTAAAAGGATTTAATAAGGCTATGAGTAATAAAATTATTTCAGTTTCTTGTTTTGTTTAGCTGGTGGTAAAAAATTCTTCCTGCTCACTACTTTTTCTCCTGTTTTTATTTCTAAATCTTTTCTTGCTTTGCCAGCTACAGAGCCACCTTGTTTGGCAACAATTTTATTTTCCATAAAACCCTTGGGGTTTCTTGTTTTAACAATGGCTGTAGTAGAGGCTTCGCCCAGCATGGAGAAAATAAGTTCAAGGTCGTTCATGTGGTCACGCAGGTTTTGACCTTTTAAGCCTTTTACTTTTTTATGTTGTGATGGAGTAATGCCAAAAGTAGCACGGCTTATTTCTGCTGTGAGTATTGCGTATTCCTTTTGTTCTTTCACTCCTCTTGTTTGCCATTCATCTGTTAATTCTTCCCTGATGGCAATGCTTCGCATCCGTTTTTCAATCCAGTCATCAGGGTAGCCTTTGAGTTTGTATAGTTCTCTTGTGCGTTGTGCAGCCAGTTCGGGATTTTCTATTTCATCCAGGCGGTCGCTGCCAACTTGTGCCAGCCAAAGTTTAAACGGTTCTGCTTTTGGCGAAGGGATAGATTGGATAATGCGCAACAGTCCTTGTGCATTGGCACATCCCATTTTCTGTTTACCTCCGGAGGTATCAACAGTATGGCTAGGTACAAATTGTACCCACCCCTGCGCAAGTGCTTCATCTCTTTGCCGCATACGCTTTATGTATTGCTTTGGATCCTTGCTATCTGTCAGGACAGCAATAACATCTTCTACAACAAAATACCATTTTTGTTCCTGTTGGTTCCAAACAGAACGAATCTGTTTGCTTTGAAATAATTTGATGTTGCTCATGTTTCCCCTTATTCTATACTGGTAATTGAATTAAATTGAATTATAAACTCACTGCCCTCACCTTCTTTCGTTTCCACTTTCAACTCACCGCCATGCGCTTTCACGATATCATAACTCAAACTCAGTCCTAAACCAGTGCCCTGCCCGGTGGGTTTCGTGGTAAAGAATGGTTGAAAGATTTTATCGAGTATTTTTTGAGGTATGCCGTTGTCTTTCACTGATATCAGCACTCCGTTGCCATTTTTCTTTGTGCTGACTGAAACTGTTGGTTCATAACCCGACTGGTTTAACCTGGCGCGCTCGCTGACAACGTAGAAGGCATTTGTAATCAAATTCAAAATCACTCTTCCAATATCTTGAGGGATGATATTGATCTTACCAATGCTTTCATCAAAATCTGTTGTCATGGTGGCGTTGAATGATTTGTCTTTTGCTCTCAATCCATGATATGCCAACCGCAGATATTCATCAGCTAATGCATTGATATCGGTTGGTTCTTTAACACCACTACTACTGCGGCTGTGTTGCAGCATTCCTTTTACAATATCGGCTGCACGTTTGCCGTGATGATTTATTTTTTCCTGATTCTGGACAATGTCTTGCAACAGTTCATCCTCCAGTTTTTCATTGCGCTGGTCTTGTGTCTTACGTCTTTCATCTTGAATCTCTTTGATCAACTCTGTATTTACCTCACTAAAGTTATTGACAAAGTTTAACGGATTTTGAATTTCGTGAGCAATGCCTGCCGTGAGTTCGCCAAGGCTGGCCATTTTTTCTGATTGGATAAGTTGGGATTGGGTGGATTTTAAGTCAATCAGGGATTTTTCCAACTCTGACGTTCTTTTCGTCACCTGCACTTCAAGCAAAATATTTTGCTGTTCTAATAATTCTTTTTTTTCCTCAGTAATACGAATTACATTCTTGGCTTCGGCCTCACGTTCTGCTAAAATTTCTTTGTAGCTGAGAGCAACATATACAAGAAAAAGTGTGGGTGCAATCAACAAGACAAAAGCCTTCAATAAATTTTCATATTCATAAAAGCTATCAAGATAGTATTTATGAAGAAAGACCCAGAATACTGATCCGAGAGTAAGTGCAGTCATCGCAAATACAACGGTCCATTCAATCTTTTTAATCTCTTGTCGAGAACTGAAAACCAGCCAAACAAAATATCCTAACAAGGCTGCCTCTACCAAACCAAAAGGCCATGAAATATTGAATACATGGCCTAGTACACTGGTAAAGGGCATTAGTATCACAATAGAAATAGTTATCCATGATATCTTTTTTTTCAAAACCCATTCGGTAATTAAAAGCGTTAGGGCATGCATTACCGGGAGGGATAGTCCATTGGTAACAAGAAATATTGCTTTCTCTGCTGTATAGGTTAATTCATTAAGAACACGATAATACGAACCTATCGCTGCCAACAAAACAACTGTGTTAAGAATGGTGGCCAACTGAAATATCTTTTGATTGGGATTCAGATAGAGTAACAATAGAAAAAGGAATAATAGCAGAACAGAAACTGAAATACTCAACGTACCCAGTACATAGCTTTCCTTTGTTTTTGATGTAACCCAATTGTCAAATGCCGGACCGGTAAGCGAAACAAAATTCAGGAGGTTGTGTGGGTTAAGCCTTAACTCACGTTGAGTAAATAAAGCTTCATAATCAACTACGTGAATGGCAAATAAATATTCCTTTTCCGGAACCAAATCAAGGGGTCTGTCATATTTAAGCACAGGATTAAAGGCTTCATAAGGATTACCTGTATTACCAAACGAATGAATTAATAATCCATCCACATACACATCGGTAGCAGCCCATAATTGCCGTGCAATGCCAACCGGAACATCGCGGAAAGTTTCATCCAATTGAATTCTTATTCTGAACCATCCCTCTACTCTGCCGGATTCATCCGCAAGGTTAGCGGAAAGTTCAGTTGGCTTGAACTTTTTCCAATCACTATCATCCAAATGGGGGTTGGC
>JAYVBN010000334.1:0-5341 GCA_043750455.1 Bacteroidia bacterium
ATAAGAAAATAGCTTATTTTGTGCTATGAATTAGAATTATATTCAAATATCTAAATTCATCAGGCAAAATAAGGTATATATGAAGGCCTCTTACGAAAAAATATTTCCGTTAGGTGAAGCTTCTTTTCATGTCCATTCTTACTCCAAAGAAGAATTCGATGCTCCTTGGCATTATCATCCAGAGTACGAACTTACTTACATTCTCTCCAGTAAAGGGGTGCGTTACGTTGGCAATCATTTTGAAAATTTTATAGAAGGTGATCTGGTTCTGTTGGGGCCCAACTTACCCCATTGTTGGAAGAACTCAGGAAAGCAAATAACCAAAGCCAGCGCTATTGTTATTCAGTGGAATGAAGACTTACTGGGAAAAGATTGGCTTCACAAAAATGAATTTGAGAGTATTCATAACCTACTTCACGCATCTGGCATGGGTATAAAGTTTGGAGACGAACTAGCTCAACAATTAAAAGAAGATTTTTTAGGATTACTCGAGCTTGCCACATTTGAAAAATTGATAAGCTTTTTAAAAATCCTGCATAAACTTTCGATGACGGAAGGCTCAAAAAGGCTATGTGCGAATAGCGTTCAGGATAACTTCAATTATGGCGACCAGGAAAGGATCAACACCATTTTTCAATATGTAAAAGATCATTATCACCAAAAGATAACGCTGGCCAACATCGCTTCAAGAGTGCATATAAGCGAGGAGTCATTTTCAAGGTTCTTCAGCAAATTTTTAGGCAAACCCTTTTTTACTTTTTTGAACGAATACAGAATTAATGCCGCATGTACCATGCTAATTGAAACGGACTTTCAGGTATCCGAGGTTTCATTGGCTTGCGGATTTGAAAGCTTGCCATTTTTCTTTCGGCAGTTTAAAAAGTATAAAGGCTGTTCACCCAGGCAATTCAAATCAGTATATCAGAGAATATCGATATAGAAAAGAATTACTATCCTCGAAGTTTATCGAGTATTCGATTCAACTCCAGAGCCTCTGCTTTAGAAATGTTTTTCAACATAGAAATCCAATCAGATTCTTCAGCGTCAATCTTCTTTAGTATAGTCAGGCCTTTATCCATAATAAAGATATCAACTTGCCTTCTGTTACCCTCACATATTTCGCGCTTCACCAATCCTTTCAGTCTAAGTTTTTCAACAAGCCTTGTGGCATTGCTGCTTTTGTCAATCATGCGACAAGTAACCTCTGCCAGCATAAGAGCTTTAGGATGACTACCTCTCAATATTCTTAAAACATTGAACTGCTCAGGTGTTATATCATGGGCTTTTAGCCGATCGGCATTGATGTTATACAACCAACTGCTGGTGAAGAGAATATTTACGGCAATCTTTTGAAATTCATTCTCAAACTTCTCCTGTTTAATATCCTCCTCTAGTGACATGGTGTAAATGTAACAACTATTGTTGTCTCTACACGGATACGCAAAAAAGCACAGCTTAAGTTGAGGAGTAACATAATTTTCTTAATTTTCTTTTTTAATAGACATTAACAACTATCACTTAACAGATGAAAGAAAAACTACGCAGTCAGGGTTGGTTTGGTAAAACTGGAAAAGACGGATTTATATACCGTTCGTGGATGAAAAACCAGGGTATTCCTGATTATGAATTTCGCGATAAGCCAGTCATTGGAATTTGTAACACATGGTCAGAGTTAACTCCCTGCAATGCTCACTTTCGTGAATTAGCTGAATCGGTGAAGCGAGGCGTATCAGAAGCAGGAGGGTTTCCTGTAGAATTTCCTGTGATGTCTTTAGGCGAAACATTGATTAAGCCAACTGCCATGCTGTATCGAAATCTCGCCAGCATGGATGTGGAAGAATCGATCAGGGCAAATCCTATTGATGGCGTTGTTCTTCTTTGCGGATGCGATAAAACAACTCCTTCACTGGTGATGGGCGCATGCAGTGTAAACATTCCAACACTTGTTGTTTCAGGCGGGCCAATGCTTACCGGCAAATACAAGGGACGCGACATCGGAACGAGCGATGTGTGGCGCTTCAATGATGCCGTGCGCGCGGGAGAAATGAACAACGAAGAACTTAGGGTTATTGAAGCGTGCATGGGCAGAAGCCGAGGGCATTGTGCAGTAATGGGAACAGCGTCCACCATGGCATGTATGGTTGAATCGTTAGGACTTTCACTTCCGGAAAATGCTGCTATCCCTGCTCCGGACTCTCGCAGAAAAGTGTTGGCGCAAATGTCGGGCATCCGAATCGTAGAGATGGTAAAAGAAAATCTTCGCCTCTCTGATATCCTAACCCGCGAAGCATTTGAAAACGCTATCATCACCAACGCGGCTATTGGTGGCTCAACCAATTTTATCATTCACTTACTGGCTATTGCCGGACGGATTGGTGTCACTCTTGACCTAAGTGATTTCGACAAATTATCTGCTAATGTTCCCTTCATCGTAAACCTTCAGCCTTCCGGAAAATTTTTTATGGAAGATCTTTATTATGCGGGAGGCTTACCTGCCGCCCTAAAAGAACTGGATAATTTTCTTCATACAGATTGTATTACCGTGAATGGAAAAACCATAAAGGAAAATTATGATTCCGCTGAATGCTATAACCGCGAAGTAATTGCCACGGCAGATAAACCATTTAATCCTTTATCGGGTGTCGCTATTTTGAAAGGTAATCTTTGTGAGAACGGAGCTGTTATAAAACCATCTGCTGCCAGTTCGCACCTGATGAAGCATACCGGAAAGGCCATCGTATTCGAAGATATTGATGATTTTAAAAACAGGATCGATGATCCAGATCTGGATGTTGATGAAAACAGCATTCTTGTTTTAAAGAATGTAGGGCCTATCGGTTATCCCGGCATGCCCGAAGTAGGCAACATGGGCTTACCTAAAAAATTACTTGCAAAAGGTGTTCATGACTTGGTTAGAATTTCCGATGGACGGATGAGTGGCACTGGCTTTGGCACTGTCATTCTTCATGCATCACCAGAAGCAGCACTCGGTGGAAACTTTGCTGTTGTTAAAAGTGGAGATGTAATTAGTCTGGATGTTCCCAATCGCTCCTTAAAACTTGAAGTCTCAGAAGAGGAACTTCTAATACGAAAAAAGAACTGGAAGTCTACCCACAAGAAATATGACCGAGGTTATGTAAGGCTGTATCAAGAGCATGTTGAACAAGCTCACCTCGGTGCGGATATGAATTATTTAAAAGGTGGATCGGGTAGTGAGGTGTCAAGAGACTCACATTAGTATGCCTATTTTTTTGCATTTTTGTACATGCATGATTTCCTAACGAATAAGCTGCCAGAAGTAAAAAATCTGCTTAAGCGATATCAGGTTAAGAAAGCGTATGCTTTCGGATCGGTATGTACTGATCGCTTTACAGAAAAAAGTGACATTGACTTACTCATCTCGTTCGAAGATGGACTTGATCCACTTGTACAAGGAGAAAACTGGTGGAGCCTATACTACGGTTTACAAAAACTAACAGGCCGTGACATTGACCTGGTAACAGATCATAGTCTTAAAAATCCATATTTTATTAAAGTTCTTAATAAGACAAAGACAACCATCTATGAGTGACGAAGTGAAAAAATATCTCACGGATATTTTGGAGTCAATTATAGCAATTGAAGAATACTTGGGTAAACAGCGGAACTTTCATATCTATAACAACACACGTCAACTTCGGGATGCTATAGAAAGGCGATTGGAAATTATTGGTGAAGCGACTAACCGTATATTGAAGTTGAACTCCGATCTTAAAATTACTCATGCCAGACGGATTGTTGATCTTAGGAATAAAGTAATACATGGTTATGACACCGTGAGCAACGCAACAATCTGGGCTGTGATCGTTAACGATCTACCTACTCTAAAAGAGGAAATAGAAAGTCTTTTGAAAAAATAGCACGGTGAAGATTTTTCAAAATAAAGTAGCAATAGTAACAGGCGCGGGTCAAGGCATAGGACTTGAAATCTGTTGTCAACTGGCTGCGCAGGGTGCGCGTGTTGTACTAAATGATATTGAAAAATCATTGGCCGAAGAGGCTGCCCACTCCATTCAAAAAGAACATGGCAATTGCATTCCGTTTCCGGGAGATGCCAGCAATGTTTCCTTTATTCAACAAATGGTGGATGAAGCCGTAAGTAAATTTGGCAGAGTTGATATTGCTGTTGCAAACGCAGGCATTACTTTATTTGGCGATTTCTTTGATTATAAGCCGGAAGACTTTAATCAAGTAATGAAAGTAAATCTGAGCGGAAGTTTCTTTCTGGCACAATGCGCAGCACAACAAATGAAAGAACAGCAATCGGGTGGAAGTATTTTATTCATGTCATCCGTTACAGGACATCAGGCGCACAAAAATTTGGCTGCGTATGGCATGAGCAAAGCAGCTTTGGAAATGCTGGCCAAAACTCTTGTGCTTGAATTGTCTCCCTACAGGATAACTGTAAACGCTATTGCTCCAGGCGCCACTATGACCGAACGAACGGCTCACGATCCTGATTATGAAAAAACCTGGTCGCGGATAACACCTATTGGTAAGCCAGCTTCAACTCAAGACATTGCCAATGCAGCATTGTTTTTGGTTTCACCACAAGCCAGCCACATTACCGGACAAGCATTGGTGATTGATGGCGGATGGACGAGTGTGAGCCCATCTCCGTACTAGTCAAACTATTTCATGAATACCGCCTCCTTACAAGAGATCAAAAAAGAATTACACACCCTCGATCCAGAGACAGTCGAAGCCCTTTGTAATCGTTTGGCGAAATACAAAAAAGAAAATAAAGAGTTACTCACCTATCTCTTATTTGAAGCACACGATGAACATGCTTATGTTGAGAATATAAAGGAAGAACTGCGCGAACTCTTTAAAACAATACCAGCATCTAATCTTTACCTGACCAAAAAAACGCTCCGCAAAATTCTAAGGTTTACCAACAAGCAAATCAAATACTCTGGAATAAAACAGACAGAACTGGAATTGCGAGTTTTCTTTTGTTCGAAAGTAAGAGAAGCGCGAATCCCATTGCATAAAGGCACCGTACTTTTCAATCTCTACCAAATGCAACTCAAGAAGATTGAAGCTGTTTTGAGCAAATTGCCGGAAGATCTTCAAACCGATTATGAAAATGAAATGAAATACATTTTATCTTAAGTATGGAAGCAGAACAACCCAACAATCCCCTTCACGGCAAAACACTTGAAATGATACTCGTGTTCTTAGTCGATCGTTATGGGTGGGAAGAATTGGGTGATCGCATCGATATCAACTGCTTTCGGTTCGATCCCAGTATTAAGTCAAGCTTGACATTTCTTAGAAAAACTCCATGGGCCAGAAAAAA
>JAYVBN010000335.1:0-4853 GCA_043750455.1 Bacteroidia bacterium
CTCTGCGTCAATCAGTGATAATGGGCTTGACATTTCTGTTACCTATAGCCAACCTTCTAAAAGGGGTCGGTTGATCTTTGGAGAAGAAAAAGATGGAGCGCTTCAACCCTACGGAAAATACTGGAGACTAGGCGCCAATGCAGCTACTGAAATAACGTTTAGCAAAGACATAAACTTTATGGGTAAGCCCGTCAATGCAGGTACCTATCGCATATATGCTGTGCCCGGTGCTAATTCATTTATGATTTTTCTAAACAGTGAACTGGGAGTGAACTTCTCTGCAGCCAGCGAACCAGACCACAGCCTGGATGTCCTATCGATAGAAGCCCCAGTAGAAAAATCTCCAACGGAAAGCGAAATGTTCACCATCAGTTTCGAAAGTTATCCCGATGGCGTAATGATGAACTTTGTTTGGGACAAAACTTTGTTTGGCGTTCCAATTAAAATTCGGTAGGCAGTAGACAATTGACAAATTATGTTCATGAGATAATTGCCATTTGCCTATTGCCAACTTCCTTTAAAACACACTAAATAAAGAACAAACCTTCAAGCATGGTCTTCTCTAAAAGGAAGTGGATACTACTTCCATTCTCGATCCTGGTGTTCCTGCTCATTGTGTTTTGGGGCATTGGAAAAATCCAATATCGCAACAATGTAATGGATGTGGAGCAGTATGAACCTATCTCTACGCTGAAAGTACCTGAGCATATGCTCACGCATTCCAAATTTCCATTCATTGATGTGCATAATCACCAATGGACAATGCCTGTTCAAGACCTCGACAAACTCATTGTCGAAATGGATTCATTGAACATGGGTGTGATGGTGAACCTAAGTGGTTTTCGCGGAAAATATTTGGAGTGGTCGTTAGATAACGTGAATGAAAACTATCCAAAACGATTCATTCTTTTCCTAAATATCAATTTTGAAGATCTCGATGACGAAGGATGGCCAAATGAAACACTGGCTATGATGGAAGAAGCTGTGAAGCAAGGGGTGAAAGGATTAAAAGTGTATAAAGGATTAGGTCTTACCGACAAAGACAACAATGGAAACCGTATTGCTATTGATGATCCACGACTTGATCCTATCTGGGCAAAATGTGGCGAGTTAGGAATCCCAGTATTGATTCACTCCGGTGAGCCCACTTCATTCTGGAATGCAAAAGATAAACACAACGAGCGATGGCTGGAACTAAAACAAGAACCTGATCGCTATCGGTCTCCTGATAAGTATCCAACTTTCGAACAGATCATGGGAGAACAACACCATGTCTTTCGCAAGCATCCTGAAACAAAGTTTATAGATGCTCACCTTGGGTGGTTTGGTGGCGACCTGGAAAGACTTGGAAAGCTCTTTGATGAACTCCCTAATGTCTACACCGAGTTAGGTGCAGTGCTTGCTGAGTTAGGAAGACAACCACGCTTTGCCCGCAAGTGGATGATACAGTATCAAGATCGTGTGATGATGGGCAAAGACACGTACAAGAAGGAAGAGTACTACACCTACTTCCGAGTGCTGGAGACGGATGACGAATACTTTGATTATTATAGAAAGCGCCATGCACATTGGAAAATGTATGGTCTCTCACTTCCCGATTCGGTTCTGAAAAAAGTGTACTATGAAAATGCAATTAGGGTGATACCAGGGATTGATGCGAGTTTATTTACAAACCAACCGTAGGCCAGTCACTGAAACAATGCAAGCTGAAGCGGTGAACTTCGTTTCTCCTCTTTCTGAACTCGATTAACTTCTATGTTTCGAATGTGATATAGTTTTGTCTGGATATTTCTTGGCGCTATAATAATTTCGGTACCGTCTGCCCTCTTTGAAAACAAGTCACTAACAAGTTTAGGAGAATTATTTTCCTTCGATAAATGTGACAAGAATAAGTGACTCAGCTGAGGTGATTTGTGCAACACAAATAGTTCCAGTGCTTGTGTATTAGAAAGATGACCTCTGCCATCGCGTATTCTGTTCTTCAAACCTAACGGATACCTACCCGTATCCAGCATTACTTCATCATAATTTGATTCCAGAAAGGCAGCATGACATTGATTAAAATGTTTAACCAAATGCTCACACGTACGGCCAATATCTGTGAAGACCCCAACATTCACTGTATCACTTGAGACAATAAAGCTATGGGGATCGATGGCATCATGAAATTTAGGAAATGCAACTCCTGATAAATTACCAATACGAATAGGCTCATAAGCGAAAAATGGCAGTGTCAGGTTCTCACTTAACATCAGATTTCCATTTTGCAACGTTGGCTTGGTAATGTAAACTGGTAATTGGTATTTTCTTGAAAGTCTGGTTACACCAGAAATATGATCCGAATGTTCATGCGAAACAAAAATGGCTTTCACCCTTCTCATGGGCAGTCCGAGCCGCTTCATTCGCTTTTCTGTTTCACGACAGGAAATACCGCAGTCAATTAAAACGGCTTCATCCTGATTGCCAATGTAATAGCAGTTACCGTTACTGCCAGAATTGAGTGAAGTGATAAATAGTGACATTGCATTGCAAGGTATAAAATGAGAATGGCTTTAAACTAATTTTCGTAAGGTCTGTAATAAAAATACAGAGTTCACATCATGGTATTAATTTCTTGCTGAAGCATCGTTTTAATAGATAGATTTACATCAGTTAAATCCCATGGTCATGGTACATTTTCTTCCTTTCCTTATTTTATGGCTTCTCTTCATGCAGCCTGTGGATGTTCCAAAGTTTGAAGCTCAGATTATTGATGCCAATGTTTCCATTGGCTATGGTCTGGCCATTGGTGATGTGGATGGCGACCGGAAACCTGATATTCTTTTAGCCGATAAAAAACAATTTGTTTGGTATAGGAATGGAGACTGGAAGCGATTTGTCATGATTGAAAACCTGACCGAATCAGATAATGTTTGTATCGCAGCCCGAGACATTGATGGAGATGGAAAAGTGGAAGTAGCTGTGGGCGCACAATGGAATCCTTCTGAGACATCGGATACTCTGAAATCAGGATCTGTGCACTATCTGATGCGTCCAAAAGACCCCACTCAATTGTGGAAGGCTATTGAACTCCATCACGAACCAACTATTCACAGAATGAAGTGGGTAAAAACGGAAGGGAACAACTATCAATTAATTGTGTTGCCTTTGCATGGTCGCGGAAATAAAGGAGGAGAAGGCGAAGGCGTGAAAGTGATTGCCTATGAAAGGCCAAAAGACGTGACTAAAAAATGGAGTTATCAAATCATAGACAACTCCATGCACCTCACTCATAACCTGGATGTGGTTACGAATGGAGATAATGAAATAATTTATGTGGGCGGAAAAGAGGGCATTAAAATGTTTTCGTATCAAAATGGAAAATGGAGAACTTCAACAGATAGTGAATGGCATATACAAGGGAAGAGTTTTGGTGAGCTGAGGGCGGGGCAAGTAGGTGGTCAAGTCGCATTTATGGCTGGCATTGAACCGATGCATGGAAACGAACTCACGGTATATGGTCAACAGTCGACTGTAGTTCGCAGTACTCTTACAACTGATCTCAATCAAGGACATGCACTTGCCACTGGTGATCTGCTTGGAACAGGATATCCTCAAGTGCTGGTGGGCTGGCGAGAACCTAACTCTGAAAAGAAGGTAGGTATTAAGATGTATTCACAAGAATCTCCAGGGAATTGGAAAGATTACTGGATTGACGACAATGGCATGGCCTGCGAAGATATTCAAGTGGCAGACCTTAACGGTGATGGTAAGAAAGATATTATTGCTGCAGGTAGGTCATCACATAATCTTAAAATTTATTGGAATAGGAATAACTAGTTACCAGTTACCGGTAAACCTATGACCAGCAACTGGTAACCATTTTCAATCCATCTTCAAATTCTCAACCGGTTTAATCAACCCTGCCTTTATCGATTGATAGCTAATCGTGAACACCGCAATGAGAACCGCCATCGCTCCTGCCAGCACGAATACATCCCATGTAATTTCTGTGCGATACGTAAAATCCTGAAGCCATTTTTGCATCATGTACCAGGCAATTGGTATTGCTATGGCAATAGAGATGAAAACTAACTTGAGAAAATTAAGCGTAAGAAGACTGAAAATGCTTTTCAAAGAAGCGCCTAGTACTAACCGAATACTGATCTCCTTACTGCGTTGCTCCACCATAAAGGCAGACAAAGCAAATAAGCCAAGGCATGCCACTATGATTGCCAATACTGCTGCACTAATGAAAATTCTACCCATGCGTTGCACATCGTCATACATGCGGGCATAGCTCTCATCCAGAAAAGAATAGCGAATCGGTTGGTTAGGCGAAAACTTTTTCCATAGCCCTTCCACTGCAGTAAGCACTGCTGACATATTGGAAGAATTAATTTTGACCGACACAATGTTGTGGCTACTGCCATCGCTTAGTGTCATTGCAAGTGGATCAATTTTATTTCGCAACGATTCAAAATGAAAGTCTTCCACCACTCCTATCACATTGTACACTTGCCAATTCTGAATGCGCTGACCGACCGGATCTTTTAAGTCTAATTCTTTTGCCATTGCCTGATTTATAATAATGGAAGCAGAATCCGTAAGCATTTCTTGCGAGAAATTTCTACCTTCCACGAGCTTCATACCCATGGTTTGGATATAGTCTTGATCCACACGCCACATTTGACCTCCTACTGATTGGTCTGTTTTACTTCTGCCCTCTTTAAAAAATCCATTTCCATTTCGTTTAGTGCCTTTTATGGGCAAGTAATCACCAATGGTTGCACTTTTTACGGAGGGCAGAAGTAAAACAGACCAATCAGTAGGAGGTCAAATGTGGCGTGTGGATCAAGACTATATCCAAACCA
>JAYVBN010000336.1:0-11041 GCA_043750455.1 Bacteroidia bacterium
TTCTTATATCGTTATTTCAGATTCTGAAGATATAGGCTGGTCTGGCCAGGTTACTCCCTAACCACAAAATTAAATTGACCAAATTGCTATATTGAAAGGGTATGCCATTGCCTATTTCCAGTCGTTGTAGCACATACCCTGGGGCGATCAGACCAACTTACAAAATTCGAACAAATAAAGATTTGACTTTGTTAACGTTTAAGTTAACTTTGCCAAGTGGAGAAAATCCGACAAATCATATTTCACAAGGACTATTTCTTTGACTTTTATAACGCCCAGACCGAAAAGGTTAAGGATAAGATTGAACACGTCTTATTTGTAATTTCGGTAGCTGACAGGATTCCAACCAAGTTCTTTCAACACCTGACCGGAACTGACGGCCTTTACGAGGTGAGAGTTGAGTTTCAAGGAAATATCTTCAGAATCTTTTCGTGTTTTGACGAAGGGAATTTAGTTGTGTTGTTTAATGGATTTCAGAAAAAGTCACAGAAAACACCAACCGGAGAGATTGAAAAAGCATTAAAGATTAAGACTGAATATTTTATCGAAAAAGTTAAATCAAAAGGACATGGAAACAAAAAATAAAAGAAAGAAGTCGGTAACGACTTTTGATGAACTAATTGAAAGCCGACACGGAAAAATTGGGACAAAAAAACGGACAGACTTTGAAATCAAAGCTAAGTCATTTGCAATTGGAGAAATAATTAAAGAGGAGAGACGACTTGCTAACATGACACAAGATCAATTAGCAGATAAGACGGGGACAAAGAAGAGTTTCATTTCAAGAATTGAGAACGGACATAGCGACATTCAATTATCGACTTTGTTTAAATTAATTGAACTGGGACTGGGGAGAAAGATATCATTGACGATTGAATAAAGGGTATGCGCTACATCAGTGTGCATGTGCCATTGCCGAGGCTCATTGTTGCAATGCAGCTTTCTTTTCTTGAAAGCATCTGAAGTATAGAACTATTAAATGCCTAACATATGAACTTGTTTAAAGCCAAACAACCTGAAGAACCACAAACAATAGAAGTAAAAGGACGTGAGCTAAGATGTCCGATTTGTAACAATGCTCATTTCTGGACGAGGCAAGCTCAACTAAATACTGCTGTAGCTACTTTCTTCAACTTAGATTGGGCCAACAAAAGTGCCAGTTGTTTTGTTTGCTCTGACTGTACTCATATTTCTTGGTTTCTAGGAGGACAATAGACTTGTACCGGGTGAGTGCCACTTGTTAGAACGCTGCTTACTTTGCTCTTTTCAAAATTGCCTTCGAATACGGTTCAAACTCTTTGCCGGGTTCGGCCAGTTCAAACGTTTCGGTGAATTCGTTTTCACTCATAATCTGATACGTCTCCTTTGCGCGATATCCCACAGGTATATTTTCAATACTTTCAGAAATAAATACCAGGGTCTTGCCATCTGGTGAGATCGATTCAATTTTAAATTGATTGACAAATCCTTCAATATGGAATTGCCTTAGCACAAAAGTCTTTCTGCCTTTGTCATAGCTGATGTATCCGCGGTCTTCATGAACTTCCCCTTTCGGATTTTCTGGTGAAGGAGGATAGGTTGATTTATTTTTAACCTCAATGAATTTCTTGTTGAGCACCATTTGATAGCTGCGCTCATACGTTCCTTTTCCGGGTTGCCCTTCTGAAGTTCCTGTCCAGGTGCCGATCATATTTTTTAAAGGAAGCCAAACACTGTCTTGCTTCGACAGTTGGGCGTGTGACACCAAAGGTGTGAAGAATAAAATGATGAATAGCTTTTTCATACTTAAGCTGCTTTTCTAAAACTGCAAAACATGAGATTCTGAATGGTGCGTTTCCTTATTACTTGAATGCTTAACTAAAAATACGAAGAAATGAAGTGTCAAGAAATAGTCCTGACCAGAAGGTAACCTTTAGGTCGGGGCTATTGCATATCAGGGATAAACAATTATATCAGATGAGGCTAGAGTTCAATGTTTGAGCGCTGGATTTTAAATGAATAATTGAGATACCACTAGTAAGTTCTTACTGCCTTTAGAATAAAGTATCCTAATTTGTCATTTGCTTCAGTTAATTTTAACGTCCCTTGAACATATTTATTTTGAAGCGAACATTTTTTCTGCCCTTACCTTTGTTCATTCTGGTGACTTCGTTTGCAATGGCTCAGACTATTGTTAACATGCCAAACGTAAAGGAGCGACCCACAGCAAAGGCTGCTAGTCTGGAGAACGAATTAGTAATAGATGGAGATGTGCTAAACGATGAGCAATGGAAAGCCATAAAGCCTATTGATCAGATGTGGCAATCAAAACCTAATTCGGGTTTTCCGGCCACCGAGAAAACCGAAATCAGGATAGGACTTACTGCCACTACTTTTTATCTGGCTGTTGTTTGTTATGACAAAGAACCAGGCCGCCTTGTGGTTTCAGATGCACGAAGGGATGCAACACTTGATAACACCGATAGTTTTCTTTTTATTCTCGACACTTATCATGATAGTCAAAATGGTTTCATCTTTGGCTCAAACCCCATCGGCATTGAATACGATGCGCAGGTAGACAATGAAGGCCAGGGAAATTTTTCTAACAACCGCTTGCAGGTAGGAACGGTAGGTGGCTTTAATCTTAATTGGGATGCGTCATGGGAGGTTAAGAGTATAGTCGGTGATTTTGGATGGAGTGCAGAATTTGCCATTCCTCTCCGCACACTGCGCTTTGCTTCAGGAAAAGATCAGGAGTGGGGTATCAACTTTCAACGGAACATACGTAAAACAAATGAAATTGCTTTCTGGGCTGCATTGCCGATTCAATTTGACCTTAAGCGATTGTCGCTCGAAGGCACACTGACAGGATTGAACTTGCAGAGCCCCGGCAATCTTAAGTTGATTCCATATGTACTTGGCCAAGCCACACGTGAGTATGATAATGGAAGTGTAATAAAGGAAAACAGGCCTGCCGTAGGTATGGATGTTAAATACAGTATTACTCCTGCAGTTACACTTGATCTTACCTACAACACCGACTTTGCTCAGGTGGAAGTAGATCAGCAACAAATCAATCTGGATCGCTTCAACTTGTTCTTTCCGGAGAAGCGACCTTTCTTTCTGGAGAATGCCGGGTTCTTTACTGTAGGAAGCCCAGGTGAAGTGGATTTGTTTTTTACTCGAAAAATTGGTTTAGATCCATCCGGCCAACGTGTGCCTATCATTGGCGGAGGAAGGCTCTCGGGTAAAGTAAAGAATACCAGCTTTGGTATGTTGAATATGTTTACCGATGATGTGCAACTTACCGACTCTACGGTGATTCAAAAAAATAATTTTACGGTGGCTCGTGTCAATCAACAGTTAGCGCAGCGATCATATATCGGGGCAATGTTTGTAAACCGTTCGGGAATGGGTGAGCTCGAAAATGATTATAACCGGACTTTTGCTTTAGACGGCCGTTGGGGTTTTGGAAAGAAAGCGCAACTCGTGGGATTCTATGCCAAAACGATTAGCCCATTTGACACAGCTGCTAATCATGCATTTCGCATGCAAGGAAATTATGAATGGAATGGTTTGAGAATGAATCTTTCGTATCAGGAAGTAAGCGAGGGATTTAATCCTGAAGTTGGTTTTTTGTTTCGATCGGCATATAGAAAACCAGAGGTACTCATTTTTAAACAAGTGAGGATGGATGGAAAGTATGGTTTGCTGGAATTGCGACCGCACGTATCTTATCGCTCGTATTGGAATTTCGATAATTTTCTGGAAACCAGTTATTTGCATGTTGACAATCATTGGGCTTGGGTAAAAGGATTTGAAATTCATACGGGCATTAATTTTACAACAGAGGGGGTTGTTAAACCATTTGAAATTTCTAAAGATGTTTTTGTGCCAGCTGGAACGTATGATCACAAAGAAGCCCAAATCGTTTTTTTGTCGAATGCAAGCAAGCCGGTTTATTTAAGTACACGATCTATACTTGGTGGTTCTTTTGGCGGTATACGTTATCTGAATAGTGTGACACTCGGCATGCGCATTGGAGATAAATTTAATTCAGATCTTAACCTGGCGGTGAATGATGTGCGGTTGCCGTATGGAGATTTTGTAGCTAGTATTTTAGGCGCGCGTTTTTCGTATTCATTTCGTCCTCGCATTAATCTTCAAAGCTTTATTCAGTATAATAGTTCAGCTGATCTATGGTCGGCCAATATTCGATTCAGTTTGCTGGAGCAGGCGAATACCGGATTGTTTGTGGTGTACAATGAAGTGTATAGAGGAGGCACTATTGACAATCGCAGCCTGACCATAAAATACACACGGATGTTCGATATACTGGGAAACTAGTGGATGCGGATGGCTTTTAGATTTATTGGCTGCTAAAAAAGAGCATTCCTCATAAAAAAAGTGTAGCTTTCTTACTCACCAAAAGCCAAATCTTATGGACACTAAAAAATTTATTACAGGTACACTTGCGGGAGGCGTTGCCTTCTTTTTTATTGGCTACGCGATTTATGGCGTTGCGCTAGAGAGCTTTTTCACGGAACACATTGCGACCTGCGCTGGCAGACCAATGGAAGAAATGAATTGGGGGGCACTTATTCTTGGCAATGTTTCGTCTGGTGCATTACTAGCTTACATCTTCCTTAATTGGGCGAAGGTATCATCCTTTGGAGCAGGTGCAGCTGCTGGTGCAACAATCGGTTTTTTTATTGCCTTAAGTATGAACATGGTTCGCTTTGCCACATCTAATATGATTGACCTTACCGGTGCGCTAGGTGATGTAGCAGCATATACAGTTTTGTCGGCTATATCAGGCGGCATAATTGGTGTTGTTCTCGGCATGGGAAAAAAGGCCTGATTAATTGTAAATGATACTAAATGGTCATGTTGCTCTCCATGTATAGACTAGGGTCATGACTATATAAGAAAATTCTTTGATAAGGTTGATCCTCTCCAATTCATTTGATTAAGACGGCCAACTCATCTATAATTTTTTGCCTTTCGATAATAAGAGATGCAAATACAGCATGGTTTGAACGCAGCAATTTTCTGAGTTTCAATTTTTGTTTAAAGAGGGCAAACCATCTAATGTATCTCATGGTAATTAAGCCGGTGAGATAACTTACTATAGGAAGGCAAATTCCTACCCATGCATGGTTTGTAAGTGAGCCACCAGATATAGCCAGAATCAAATACCAGATAATGAAAAATACGATGCCTATGGCCATCGCGATTGATCCTTTAAAGGCAGGATTTACCTTCTTGCGTGGCGTTTCATAACCTTCTCTTGAAAAAAGATTCAATTTCCGAAAGTAGTAGACAGTAGTATAGTATGGAATTGCGTTAATAATAAAGCCAACAAAAAAAACAGGAAGGGTAAAAATCAATTGTAAAAGTTCTCGTGCCGAAATAATAAGAGTAAGTTCGGCAATGGAACCCTCTGATATTCCAAGATTCCTGATTCTGTTTAAGTAACGATCAAGCTTTAATTCAAGTTCGGCAATAAGTTGTGGTTGATGCTCACTTAAACGTTGAATGGATTTGATTACCTTCTGATGAAATACAAATTCTTCTTTCTTTTTGGCAGCCGTGGTTTTGGTTGCCTCCTGGAATCTGGTCTTCAAAATCAGTTCAACCTTTTTCACAATCGAATCAAGATGTTCGTGTTGTATATGCAGAATGGTTTTCTTAAGTCGATCCTCAACCTCATTTGTGAGCCTGATAACTGCTGATTGATCTGCCGTAAAGCCGGTTGTTGAAATAGGTTTGCCTATATTAATATACAAGTCGCTTTGAAAGCGGTGTGGGTTGCTGTAGTTTAATCCAATAGGAATAATTTCTACCTCAACTTTTTTGTTCGAATTTTCCTTTGCGCCTAGTGCTATGCGTGCCACTCCGGTTTTTAGTTTTCTGATTCTTTTTTCCGTTACACTGTTTCCTTCCGGGAATATTAACAAAGCGCCTTCATTGCGCAGTAGCTCAAAGCATTTGGAAAATATAGCTTCGTTGTTTTGAGTTTCATTGGGTAAGGTGGAAGGCCTATACACAGGTATCATATTTAAATAGCGCTGATATAAACTTGCTTTCATTCCTTTGCCAAAAAATTCGGCAGCTGCAAGAAAGTGAATGGAGCGGCCAATGGTAGTTGCCACCACCATAGGATCCATAAATGCACTGGGATGATTCGCAACAAAAATGACTGGCCCCTTGGCGGTTACATGCTGGTAACCTGTAACTACAATTCTTCTGAAGTAGGATTTAAGAGTTAACCGGATGATCCATTTTACAAAAATGTATAGCACAAGATTATAAGTTAGTCACGTTAAATTTTAAAGGAAATGCATCAGTACGTTGAATTTTATTTTTTTTTGCGATCAGCATAACCACTATCAATAGGCAGACTTATTTTTTGTCCAAGCCCTGGATCACCACATTTCCGGTGCCGTCCTTTTTACAGGGATAACCGAACTCGGTGCTTATAGATTTTGGGGTGTTGATTGTCTTATAGAAATCATCCAGAAATTTTACAGTTCCTTTTACATAGCTCTCCTCAAGCAACAGATTCTTTGAGTACACATTGTAAATATCTTCCTTCAATTGATTGAAGTGCGCAAACGTATTATCAAGTGCAGACAAATTAGTTAAACAATACCCCCGGTATCGCCTCTCACGGGTTGAATTTAATAGAAGTGCTTCAGCAGGTTTGGCGTAGGGTGCATCTACAATGCCTGCATGATCAAAATCATATGGCACAGTATTAGGCATACTTAATGAGTCAGCAGCAATTAACTTTACATTTTGATAGTATTGTACCGACCAGTCTGTATTACCAACCATATATTCGAAGACGGCCATTTTCAAATAGTCTTCGGTTTGTGTTCGTTCAGGTCTTACCATTTTCCCCTCAATGAGAATGGCTTTGTTTCGTTTGGCCATTTGATGTTCGTCTTCGAGAAGTATTCCAAAGAGAGGCTCTGATATTTTTCCTTTCTCTGTATCATCGTAAATTACTTTTACTAACCTTGCTCTAAAACTTTTAGGGCTAACCAGGTTGGATAGTTTGTAAACCAGATATTCGCGCAGCACATATTTTTCGCTGGTACATGGCGTTACCAGCTTCAATTTATTTTGGTGAGAGAAGAGCGAGTTTTTTGGAGCAGTCCCTTTTGAAAAATTAAGCATGAGAGGAGGGTAGGAGCAGTTTCCCTGTGTTCTGCGAAAATGCCCACGTGTTTTTATCTGTATTGGAAAAGACACTAAACTACTGTCGCTCGCCTTATAAGAAAGTGTGATGTCATGATATTGCATTTCGTCAGACCTGTCTTTAATCAGTTCGCGGATATTACCCGAAAGTTTAACTGTAAGAATGTCTTCATTGTCAAATAAGCCCTCAGAAGTCTGTTGAGTTTTACCATCTGAACAAATGAGGCAGACTATAAGTAAGGTGAGCAAGGTGGATTGGACGTATCTTTTCATCAGGAAAGGGAGATTAGCTAATGAGACTTTACTTTAATATGTAATATAATATATTTTGATAGAAGCAGCTTTGGTTTAATTACTTTTGTTGGCAGAATGTAGCAACTCGGCAAGGATTGAATTCAAGTCAGAGTTGGAGGCTCAGAATAATGTAAATATCTTTTTATATTTCGAGATGGATAAAACGCAATTATTTACTTCCTATTTCCTGATCAGGCTGCTGATCAATTCGGTGTCGATGATCATCCTTGTCCGTTTTGTTTACTACACCACATATAAGAAAAAGGACTCTTTTTTTACATTCTTCCTCCTCAATTTAATCGTGTTTCTGCTTTCTTATATGCTGGAGCGAACAGGCGCTTTCAGTTCCATAGGTAGTGCCTTTGGCCTATTGGCTGCTTTCTCATTGCTTCGCTTTCGTACGGAAACAATATCCATGAAAGACATGACCTATCTTTTTATCATTATGACCTTTGGCTTGCTCAACTCAATAATGAAGGGAACCTATTTGGAGATTGTAATAATAAATGCAATGATCATTGGAGTGGTTTATGTAGTGGATGGCAATCGGCTTATGTCCAACCAACGGTCTAAAACAATTGAGTATCCCTCACTTGAAAATATAAGACCCGAGAAACAAGCACAACTTATTTCAGATTTACGTGAGCGCACCGGACTGGATATTCAAAAGATTACTATCGAGCATATTGATTTTGGAAAAGGGAAAGCCTTAATAAAAATTTATTACTATTGATCATGTATAAACTAATTACACTTTGTCTGTTGGGATTTCTCACTACTGGGTATAGCCAGGAAATACTCGTCCCGCCTTATTTGCAACCCGGCAATTCACCAACTCTGCGTAAGGAAGGAAAGGTATTGATTTGGCAAACCGATAGTATTCCTGGTAGCTACAAGGTAGAATGTAAATTAACATCAGTAGCATCAGCCAAATCTATTGTTGCGAAAACAACTTCAGTAAAATTGAAATTATTCAATAAATCAACATTCCTTTATCGAGCCAACCTTTCAGGACTAGACTTCGATGCAACCTATTCGTATCAAGTTAGCTTAAACGGGAATTCTATTTATACCGGATCATTTGACACCAGGACGAAAAAATCAAAAACGCGATTTGCAGTATTTGGTGACTGTGGTGTTGGTTCACCTGAGCAGGCAAAAGTTGCGTATCAGGTTTTTCAACAAAAGCCGCAGTTTGCACTCTTAACGGGTGATCTCGTTTATACCAATGGTCGTGTATTGGAATACCGTAATCGATTTTTTCCCTACTATCTAGCTCCAGAAGCATTGCCAGAAAAAGGTGCACCTTTAATGAATTCAATTCCCTTCTATATGCTTGTGGGCAATCACGATGTGTATAGTACTGATTTGAATAAGTATCCTGATGGACTAGCTTATTTTTATTACACAGATTTACCATTGAATGCCCCTATACCAACGGTAACTGTAGAGCCAACAGGGAATGAGGAATTAATTAAGGCGTTCAAAAAAAATACAGCGCCCCGTTTTCCAAGAACAACAAATTATTCGTTTGACTACGGCAATGTTCACATTGCCTGTCTGGATGCCAATAGCTACGTCAACCCGGTCGATCATGCACTTGTTGAATGGCTCATGAACGACATGCAAAATAGCAAAGCGGATTGGAAGATATTAGCTTACCATCAGCCAGCTTTCAATTCGAGTGTAAGACATTATGAATATCAAATCATGCGAGTATTAGCACCAATATGTGAGAAGTTGGGTATTGACCTCGTCTTAACGGGTCACGTACATTCTTATCAACGTACAGTGCCATTGCGATTTACTCCCGAAAAAGGGCCAACTGATTTTAGGTATATCATTTCTGAAAATGGAAGCGTAAATGGTACATTCAAATTAGATACGTTATTTGATGGAAAATCAAAGACACGACCCGATGGAATTATTTACGTGACAACCGGTGCAGGCGGTGCTGCTCTTTATGATAAGGAAATAAGTGAAAAACCTGACTTGTGGAAAAAAGGCTCACCCGAAAACTGGGCACCCTATACAACCAAATTAGTTTCCGATCGCCATTCATTTACAATGATTGAAACGGATGGAGGAAAGCTTATACTAAAACAGATTGATGTCAACGGGAATGTTTTCGATGAGATAAAGATTACAAAGTGAGTTCTCACACATTTCAAGTGAAAAAAGGGATAAGAGTGATGGTATATCATTGATGGAATCGGAACCCCGATCGGAAGTTTAGGCGGTAGCCTTTCGACTGCAAGAGCTACATTTCTTCTTACCCCTCTCCATTTGAAGTGCGGATGGGGTGATTGATGGAAATAAAATAAAACCTATTATGCAATTACTATTAACACAAAAAGAATCTAAGTCGGAGTTGTTTGAAACAGTTGAGAATTTTCTGACGTCTCATAAATTAAAGGTGGCATCAAAAGATTTTGAAAGACCATGGGGTGGATTTTATGTGATTGACGAAATCCAAGCCCAACAGTTCGCAAAATTATTTTTTCCGGATCTTGAATTTTCTGATCTGCAGATCAGTGGTAAATTAAGCCCCAAAATATTGATGGTAGCGCCCAACAAAAGATTGTCGTGGCAATATCATCACAGACGCGCTGAAATCTGGAAATTGATTGGTGGAACGGCTGGGGTAGTAACTAGTTCAACTGATGAACAGGGTGCTTTAAAAGTTTTGAAAGCACAGGAAGTAATTCAATTAGCCCAAGGTCAGCGTCACCGATTGGTGGGTGTTGACGGATGGGGCGTCATTGCAGAAATCTGGCGGCATACAGATGCGCGAAATCCGTCTGATGAAAGTGACATCGTGCGTTTGCAAGATGATTTTGGAAGATAGAAGAGGGAATAATATGCAATACTACCAGGCTGCTAACTTTAATCCTGATACCTTATTAAAGTGCCTATCGCGGGTGACCAAAGTGAGTTTATGACGGACGGCAATTGCTGCTATCCAAATATCATTTTCAGGAATTGGTGAACCTTTTTTTCGCAGGATGATTTAATTTTTCCGTATTCAATCGAACTGGCTTGATCCAGCAAAAGCAATTTATACTGATTTATTAATTTTTTAAAACACGGGGAAAAAGACGGAGTTGATTGAGTAACCGACAAAGATTGCTCACTAAACCCCACGCGCTTTTGGCACTTGCCATAGCTGCGCAAACCCACCGCACAACCCAAAGCTATGGCAAGAGCCAAATACCACCCACAAAAAAAATCAAATAAAAAATTTACCGCGACACACTTTGGCGCACTGACTGGACACCTTTGCTGACATAATTCAAATTTTAACAGCAATGGAAAGAGTAAACGAAATCAATAAAATGGCTGCATTTTGTCATTTGCACGTACATTCTCACTATTCGGTGTTGCAAGCCACTCCAGATATAAAACGCCTTATCAAAAAAGCGAAAGAAGATAATATGCCTGCCGTAGCGTTAAATGATTTAGGCAATATGTACGGTGCTTTTAAGTTTGTGCGCGAAGCATTGGATAATCAAGTTAAACCAATTGTAGGCTGTGAATTTTTTGTTTCTGAAATGCGCAAAAC
>JAYVBN010000337.1:0-3580 GCA_043750455.1 Bacteroidia bacterium
AAGCTCGTCAGGAAATTAAGTTCCCATTTTTTCTAAATGTCATTTTTTTGGGTTAGGATAATTAATAGTTTTGCAGTCCGATGAAAAAGGATGTTGCAATACTACTGAAATGATAAAGCCTTTTACCCGATCAAAACCATTGATTCTTAGTCTATTGTTATCGGCCGCGGTTAGCTTTAGTAGTCCGGTTTTGGCAGCTGAAGAGGGCGAAAAATCTTTCAAACCAGGGGAAGTTATCCTTGAGCACGTGCTAGATAATCACGTGTGGCATCTTACAGATCACTTAGTTTTGCCTCTTCCAGTTATCGTTTATTCACAGGAAAAAGGGTTGGATGTTTTTTCTTCAGGAAACTTCTTTGATGAGCACCACCAGACTATAGAATACAATGGGTACAAACTGGAGCACAATAAGATCTTTTTGTTAGAAACGAGCAAGCCAGTATTTGATCTTTCCATCACAAAGAATGTGATGATGCTGTTCATTAATGCTACCCTGCTTTTGCTCGTGTTTATTTCCGTTGCAAGAAGCTATAAGTCGAATCATGGCAAAGCTCCTAAAGGCATCCAATCATTCATCGAGCCGGTAGTTATTTTTGTTCGTGATGAGGTGATCAAGCCAAACATTGGACCTAAATATGAAAAGTATCTGCCTTATCTACTTACACTTTTCTTCTTCATTTTATTTGGAAACCTGCTAGGCCTTTTGCCAGGTGCAGGAAACCTGACTGGCAACATTGCGGTTACGTGTGTTTTGGCAATACTTACTTTTCTGATTACTAATTTCAATGGCAACAAAGAATACTGGAGCCATATTTTCTGGACGCCTGGTGTTCCCCTGCTCTTGCGCATTGTTATTTTGCCTGTAGAAATTATTGGAATTTTTACAAAACCGTTTTCACTTATGCTTCGTTTGTTTGTGGCCATCACGGCTGGTCACATTCTTATCTTAGCATTGATCTGTTTGGCCTTCATTTTTGGAAGCGTTTATGTGGGAATTGGATCTTCGATTTTCGTGGTATTGATTAGTTTGATTGAAATTTTAGTTGCTGGGATACAAGCGTATGTATTTACACTCTTCTCTTCACTTTATATAGGGATGGCAATTGTTGAACACGAACATCATTAACTTGAATTTTTAACCATAAACCATAAATATATGTTTGCACTTTTGTTAGATGTTGCATTTGCCGTGATGGGCGCGGGTATCGGAGCTGGTCTTGCTGCAATTGGCGCGGGAATCGGTGTAGGTCGCATCGGGGGCTCAGCTATGGAAGCAATGGCGCGTCAGCCTGAAGCATCTGGAAAAATCCAGGGAGCCATGTTGATTATCGCTGCATTGGTGGAAGTAGCCGCACTGTTTGCGCTTGTGATCTGCCTGCTAATATCACTCGGTTAAAAATCCGGGAGCTTGCCTTTCAACGATGGGTTGGGGCAAGTTCCCTTTTTTGAAATTAAGTATTGAAAAAATAGAGATATGGAATTACTCACCCCCGGCACAGGCCTTATCATCTGGCAATTTTTCATTTTCGTTGGTTTATTCTTCGTTCTGAAAATATTTGCATGGAAGCCGATTCTCGATTCGTTAAAGGAAAGGGAGACATCTATTCAGCAAGCGTTAGATTCTGCTGAGAAAGCCAAAATAGAGATGGCTTCTTTAAAGTCTGACAATGAAAAACTTTTTAAGGAAGCACGTGAAGAGCGTGATAAAATTTTGCGTGCTGCGCGTGAAGCAGGCAGTCGATTACATGATCAGGCTCAGGCGGATGCTAAGAAGAATGCAGATAAAATAATTGAAGATGCGAAAGCAATAATTCAAACAGAAAAAGCTGCTGCTTTACGCGATGTAAAGGCTCAGGTGGCTTTGTTCTCTATTGAGATCGCGGAAAGGCTTATGAAAAAGAATTTATCAAACGATAAGGCTCAGAAAGATTTGGCCGATACACTCATCAAAGACCTTAAGCTGAACTAATCCATGGCCGAGTCAAGAGTAGCAACACGGTATGTAAAATCTCTCCTTGGGCTTGCCGTTGAACAGGGAGCTTTGGAGCAAGTTCATCAGGACATGCAACTGTTTGATAAGGTCTGTACCAGCAATGCTGATTTTGTGAACATGCTTCGTAGCCCCATCATCAAGCACAATAAGAAGAAGGAGATTCTCGAAAAGATATTTAAGGATAAAGTGCACAAACTTTCAGTAAGTATTATCCATATCCTTACGGAGAAGAACAGGGAGCCTTTGCTGCCTGCGATAGCAAGAGAATTTCATACAGCTTACAATGACTTCAAAGGGATCAGCAAAGCATCTGTTACCACTACGATTCCAGTTGATGCGCAATTGAGAAGTGAGCTAGAGAAGATAGTGAAAAAATTGAGTGGCTCAGACAAAATTGAACTCGGGGAAAAAATAGATTCAGAGTTAATTGGAGGATTTATCCTGAATGTGGGCGACAAGCAAATTGATGCCTCTATCAAGAGCAAATTAAAAACATTGAAAGTGAAATTTAGCGAGAACCCCTATATAAAGGAATTTTAGATTTTAGAAACTGATAAAGCCTGCCTGCTGGTAGGCACGATTAACGAATAAAAAAATAGTATCATGGCAGAAATAAGACCCGAAGAAGTTTCAGCGATATTAAGAGAGCAACTTGCTCAGTCGCGCACCGATGCACAATTAGAAGAGGTGGGCACTGTGCTTACAGTTGGTGATGGCGTTGCCCGTATTTATGGGCTTACCAAAGCTCAGGCTGGTGAGTTGCTAGTGTTTGAAAACGGCCTGCGTGCACTTGTGTTGAACCTTGAAGAGGACAACGTAGGTGCGGTGTTATTGGGCGAATCGAAAGAAGTACATGAAGGTGATACCGTAAAGCGTACCGGCTTGATCGGTTCCGTAAAAGTTGGTGATGGCGTTCTTGGCCGTGTAGTTGATACGCTGGCTGCGCCAATTGATGGCAAAGGTCCACTAACGGGTGAACTTTATGAAATGCCGCTTGAGCGTAAGGCACCGGGTGTAATCTATCGCCAACCTGTAAATGAACCATTGCAAACAGGTATCAAAGCGATTGACTCCATGATTCCGATTGGCCGTGGTCAACGTGAATTGATCATTGGTGACCGTCAAACAGGTAAGACAGCTGTGGCCATTGATACCATTATAAATCAGAAAGAATTTTACGAAAAAGGCGAACCTGTCTATTGTATATATGTAGCAATTGGGCAGAAAGCATCTACGGTTGCTACTGTAGCAGCCACATTAGAAAAAGCAGGAGCAATGGCATATACAGTTATTGTCTGTGCGTCTGCTGCTGACCCAGCACCTATGCAATTCTTTGCTCCGTTTACAGGTGCAGCTATCGGAGAGTTTTTCCGCGACACCGGCCGTCCTGCATTGGTAATTTATGATGACTTGTCTAAGCAAGCGGTTGCATATCGCGAAGTTTCTCTCTTGTTAAGGAGGCCTCCAGGCCGCGAAGCATATCCTGGTGATGTGTTCTACTTGCACTCACGCTTGCTTGAAAGAGCCGCAAAAGTCATCAACAACGATGCTATTGCGAAGCAGATGAATGACCTGCCTCCTTCGATT
>JAYVBN010000338.1:0-15285 GCA_043750455.1 Bacteroidia bacterium
CCATTGTCCCAAATTGCAGAATCAGATAGCCTCCAAAAATACTGATCGCATTGGTGGCCAGAGAAAAGTTATTATAAAACAGTAAACGAATTCGTAAAGCCTTCTGCATAAATTAATTGAAGCTGAAACAAGGATTGTACCAGCTTTTATTATCTTGGTAGCATGAATCTCCTACTAAAAGACATTCTCTTCCTGGACATTGAAACAATTGGCTGTGTTGACCATTACAGCAAGCTAAGCGAACGCCTGAAAACCCAATGGGCTCGAAAAGCTACCTTCTTAAAAAAACAGGATGGTCAATCCGATGAGGAATTATTTCACGAGCGGGCGGGTATCTACGCTGAATTTGGAAAGATTATTGTGGTGGCCATTGGCAAATACTTCGAAAATGAAAAAGGTGAGCTCTGCCTTCGTTTGAAATACTTTGCCGATCATGATGAACAAAAAATGTTGACTGACTTCAAAGCCATGCTCGAAAAGCAAGATGCCAATACTAAACTTTGCGCCCACAACGGAAAAGAGTTTGACTTCCCTTATCTCAGTCGCAGAATGTTGATCAATGGCATAGCATTACCAAATATGCTTAACCTGGCGGGAAAGAAATCGTGGGAAGTACCACACCTGGATACTATGGAGATGTGGAAGTTTGGAGATTACAAGCACTACACTTCCCTTGATCTACTGACAACAATTTTTAATATACCTTCCAGTAAGGGTGTGATGGATGGCTCTAAAGTCAACTCAGTCTATTATCAGGAAAAAGATTTAAAGAAAATTTCCGAGTACTGCGTAAGCGATGTAGTGGCTATTGCTCAATTGTATTTGAAGATGAAGGGGATGGATATTATTCCTGAACAAAACATCGTGCAATCGAACTGAGATTTTTTGAGTATTTTTATAAGTCGAAATTTTAGAGGATATGGAACGTGAGTTATTGGTTGAAAGGCTTCAAAAAAAAATTGCTTCAATTCAACAGAAAGATCTTTTGGAAGAGCTACAAAAGACCGTAGATGAGATGTTGATTGCTGACAAGGATTCCGATTTTTGGAATGAGCTTACGGAACTCCAAAAACGGAATATTGACGTATCACTCGGGCAAATTGAAAAAGGTCAACTCATGGATCATGAGAAAGTGATGCAGAAAGCCAAAACATGGCTAAAAAAATAACATGGTCAGAATTAGCTGTCGATCGTTACAGGAATGTAATTCAATACCTGCTCACCGAATGGACAGAAAAAGAAGCTGTAAAATTTATTGATAAGGTAGAAACCAAACTGTTTTTGTTAAGCCGATTCCCCAACATTGGCCGTAAAACATTTTTTAACAACTCAATTCGTCAAATCCTTTTGACTAAACACAACAGATTAAACTATAAAATCGAAAAGGCAAAAATTGTCGTACTCGATATTTTTGACACTCGTCAAAAAGAAATTTAAAAAATTATGAGTAAAAAGAAATTTAAAAAAGAAAAAGAGAAGCGTGTCAAGAAAGAACAGGGGGGAATGTATAACTCCCTGATGACACTGCTGGAAGAAATGAGTGGCAAAGCCTACAGCGTGCAGCAACTTGTAAAAAAACTGGGGCTCAAGAAAAAATCCCTGATCGAAGACCTATATAAGATTTTAGAGTCACTTCAGGAAGAAGGCGCTGTGGAACAATTGAGCAGCGGCCAATACAAGAGTTCGCGCAAATCAAAATCCGTTACAGGAATTGTTGATCATGTGAACCCAAGATTTGCCTATGTGGCCACAGGCGAAGAAGGCAAGAAAGACATTTACATTCGCACCCAGGATTTAGGTTCTGCTCTGCATGGAGATACTGTAGCTGTAGTGCTATCCGGAAGAAAAACCGGGGAAAGCCCCGAAGGAAAAGTAACAGAAATAGTTAAGCGCAGTCGCTCCCGCTTTGTAGGCAAGATTGAGCTCTCCAGAAATTTTGGATTTGTTGTTCCGGATTTTAAGAAAGTGTATCAGGATTTTTTCATTCATACAGAGAATCTGAACGGAGCCAAAACAGACGACAAAGTTTTATTTGAAGTAACCAAGTGGGCAGACGGAGATAAAAGTCCGGAGGCTAAAGTTATTGAGATACTGGGCAAGAGTGGTGAGAATGAAGCAGAGATACATTCCATCATGGCAGAGTTTGATTTGCCCTTTCGCTTTCCTGAAAATGTATTGAAAGAATCTGAAAAAATTCCCGAAGACATTACCAAAGAAGAAATCAATAAACGTTGGGACTTTCGTGATGTGTTGACGTTCACTATTGATCCCGAAGATGCCAAAGATTTTGATGATGCCTTGTCATTTAAAAAACTGGACAATGGGCTTTATGAAATTGGTGTTCACATTGCCGATGTAACGCATTATGTAAAACCAGGAAATGTATTAGATGATGATGCGTTTGATCGAGCCACATCTGTCTATCTGGTTGATCGCACAGTGCCCATGTTGCCCGAGCGGTTATCCAATGGTTTATGTTCCCTTAGGCCAAATGAAGATAAGCTTACGTTCGCAGCTGTTTTTGAAATGGACAGCAAGGGGAAAGTAAGTAAGGAGTGGTATGGGCGCACGGTCATTCATTCTGATCACCGGTTTAGTTACGAACAAGCGCAGGAAGTAATTGAGACGGGCAAAGGGAAATTTGCAGAAGAATTAAAAATCCTAAATGACCTTCATCATATCCTTAGAAAAGAACGTTTCAAAAAAGGTGCAGTGAATTTTGAAACAACCGAAGTAAAATTCAAGTTGGATGCGAAAGGTAAACCCCTTTCTGTTATTCCTAAAGTTCGGAAAGATGCTCATAAGCTTATTGAGGAGTTTATGCTTTTGGCAAACAAAGGTGTGGCTACCTTTATTTTCAAGAAAAGAAAAGGAGAAGAAAAGGATACGTTCGTTTATCGCACACACGATTTACCTAATCCTGAAAAGCTTCAGACGTTCTCTGAGTTTGCCAAACAGTTTGGCCATAAACTTCAAATTGAAGATGCTGCTGTTTCGCGTTCGTTAAACAAACTGATGGATGAAATAGAGGGCAAGCCAGAACAAAACGTTTTACAATCACTTGCTGTGCGTGCGATGGCCAAAGCAAAGTATACGACAGAAGCGAAAGGGCATTTTGGATTAGCATTTGACCATTACACACACTTCACCTCTCCTATTCGCAGGTACCCGGATATGATGGTGCACCGACTGCTCCAACATTATCTGGACAATGGTAAATCCGTGAATAAAAAAGAGTTTGAAGATAAGTGTGTTCATTCTTCGGAGCGAGAAAAGCGTGCTGCTGATGCAGAGCGTGCTTCCATCAAGTACAAGCAAGTAGAATTCATGAGCATGGCCGAAGACAAAGTGTACAATGGCATTATCACCGGAGTAACCGACTTTGGTGTGTTTGTTGAAATAACCGAAACGAAATGCGAAGGCATGGCGCGTTTGGCGGACATGAAAGACGATTACTACGAATTTGACGAAAAGAACTATCGCATCATCGGCAGGAGAAGAAAAAAGATCTATCGCCTGGGTGATGAGATAAAAGTGCGTGTTAAGAAAACAGATGTTGATAGAAGAATGATTGATTTGACTTTTGTAACATCAGCTGATTCCGACAATGATTAAAGATTACTTGGCTCTCATCGAAGCTGAAATAAAAAAGCAAAAGTTCGGTTCAGAACCAAAGTCCCTTTACGAGCCTATCCGCTACATTATGAGCTTAGGTGGAAAGCGTTTGCGCCCATTGCTGACCATGCTTTCTTATTTGCTTTATAAAACAGATGCCGATAAAATTGTTTCGTACGCAACAGCCGTAGAGGCCTTTCACAATTTCTCTCTTTTGCATGACGACATCATGGACAATGCTCCATTAAGAAGGGGCAAAGCCACCGTACATGAAAAATGGAATGTGAACACAGCCATCCTTTCTGGTGATGTAATGCTTGTCAGGGTCTATGACTTATTCTTAACACTAGATGAAAAAAAACTAAAAGCTGCTTTGAAAATATTCAATACCTGCGCTGCAGAAGTGTGTGAAGGACAGCAATGGGACATGGAGTTTGAAACAAAATCAAAAGTATCCGAAACTCAATACATAGACATGATACGGTTAAAAACTGCCGTACTTCTTGGGTTTAGTTTAGAGTTAGGCGCACTATTGGCCGATGCCCCGGAAGAAGAGCGTTATGCACTCAAAGAATTTGGTGTGAACATTGGTATCGGGTTTCAACTCAAAGATGATCTGCTGGATGTGTATGCTGATAAAAAGAAATTTGGCAAACAGGTAGGTGGCGATATCCTTGCTAACAAAAAAACCTTTCTTCTGATAAAAGCTTTAGAAAAGGGGAAAGGAAAAAAGAAAGAAGAGTTAATTAAATGGCTATCCTCAAAGAAATTTAATAAACAGCAAAAAGTAAAAGCGGTAACCGTGATTTATGATTCCCTGGGCATTCCGCAGTTGACTGAGAAAAAAATAGAAGACTATTTTTCGAAAGGATTTTCTTATCTAGATAAAATAAAGGCAAGTGAAAACAAGGAACAACTGATTGTCTTTACACGAGACTTAATTAAGCGTCAATCGTAATTCGGCATTCTAGCGCGGGAAGATTTCTCGCAACTTTATGTCTGCCTCGTCCGATAGTAAGCACGCTCGAAAAGGCAACCTCTTTTATTTTCGTTTATGCAAAACAAGGTTTCCGCCATTACCTTTTACCGTTTCACCCAATGTAAAAAATCCTGAGCCATCCCGTTTCCAGGCAATGGCCTCATCTTGTGGTCCATTCCTGTAAGGCAACCGGATTGGCTTTTGAATAAGTAGTTCACCCATTGATTCATTGTTCTCTCTTTTCCAATAATAAATTCTATCGTAGTCTTTCATAAGGACTTCCTTGCCATTTGCAGAGACGTCTGCTGCATTTATATTATGTAATGGCAGTATGGCAATGCGGTGTGCCAACAAAGTGTCTTGTTGATCCTTATCGTTAATCTGATACACCCTAACAGAATCCTCACGCTTCGAAATCAATATCATATCATTAGAATGTGGATCAATCGCTAGTGCTTCCGAGTCCCTAACTCCATCAGGAAGTTTTACAACCAAAGTATCGTAATCAGATATTATTAATTCGGTCTGACCCGTGAATACCGGTTCCTCAAATCGGTAAATTAATTTTACGGGATACTCTGCCCGGTTGTCACCAATATCACCAATGTAAACGTAGGTCATCCCCTCTTTCGGCCCGGCTCCAATAGCAATGTCCTCCCAATCGCGATTTTTAATATTTCTAAACTTACAAGTCAACTTGATTTCAGCATTGCTGTCGATCAGAAATACTTCTGCCGGATTACCACTGTCATTGTGTGACCAATAGTGATCCAAATTATTTACACTTGCTACTAAACCCGATGCCTCCTCCAGCCGCTTTCCTACTTTGCCAAGCGTCTCACCTTCCGTGAATAAGTCATCACGAATTCCAACCTTTTGACTTGGCCCGCCACATGCTAAAAATAATAGGAAGCCGACAAAAAATATTCTATTTATCATTCGCTGAAATGGAAACATGCATTGAAAACGCAAAATGATTTTTATTGTTGTGCCTGATCCAGAGTTAAGCCAGCCTCTTTCCATGCACCAAGGCCGCCTTCCAATTCATAGACATTTTTATAACCTTTTCCGCGAAGAATGGCAGCGGCTTTGGCACTTCTTTTACCCGAAGCACAATAAACAAAGAGTGGTTTTTTTTCAAGGTCATCAAGCTTGGTTTCAAAGCTGTCATCGAAAACAATACTTTGCGAATTTTCAAGGCGCTCAACGGCTATTTCTTCAGGTCTGCGAACATCCAAAAGGATAGCGTCAGGTGTATCTTTTAATTTGGATTGAAATTCTGTTGGAGATAAAACAACTTGTTCTGTTCCTGATGAGCAAGCCAACAATGCGCTTAAAACAAAAAGATATCTTTTCATAATCTTGAATTAATACCCAAAGATACGACTTTAACATTTTGGTACTATTGACTAAAGTCATATTTGCCGCTATGTGTTCATTCACTTCTCAAGTTCTCTACAGGTTTCACATAAATAGCCCGCCAGGCTTGTGACCCTATTGTTACTACTCCGAAAATAATCAGCGTAGTAATTCCAATGATAACAGTAATCACATCTACCGAAACATGATAGGCCAATTGCTCCAGCCAAAGAGTATTTATAAAATACGCAGCGGGCACTCCTATAACGATCGCGATAAGCAACATGGAAACAAAACCTTTTGATAGTAAGTAAATCAATGAACTATCGCTACTGCCCAACACTTTACGTATGGATATTTCCCTGATGCGGGTCTCTGTTGCATATGTAGCCATGCCCAATAGCCCTAAACAGGAAATAATAATGGCCAAAAAAGCAATCACACTCAGGATGCTGACCAGGTCACCAAAAAAGATATCATAGATCTTATGAACTTCGGCATAAAAATCCTTGTGATCAACCTTCAATCCCGGGTTGACTTTCGCCCATGAAGCTTCAATGCTTTTACTCGCATCGTCATACGTGCCGGAATAAGCAACTTGTAAAATGTTAAACTCTTCAGGGTTATAAATCAACGCAAGGGCTTCCATCTTTTCCACTAGCAGTTGGTGGTTGTAATTCTTCACCACGCCAATAATTTGCTTGCGTGATGAATCCTTTTGCAAAATAATTTCCTGACCAATCGCATCCATTGGTGATTCAAAATGAAAAGCGTTCACTGCTTTTTCATTCAATACAATAAAATTTTTATTCGAAACCCCATTCTCGGTTGAGAAATACTTTCCGGTTACCAATTCGATGTGCAGATTTTTCAGATAGTCTTCATCGGTAGCGTAGTAAAATACATTGATCCATTCTTTATCATCCAGCGATCGTTTATAATCTTCTCCGTAGCTAGAGCCCGCAGCCAATACATGTGAAACAGCCGTTACACTTTCAATGTTGCTATACTTCAGCAATTCCGTTTTCAATACTTCAGAAGGGGTGTTACTTAGCGCCACCACAATTTTTTTCTCCATGTTAAAGCCGTGATCGGAACGAAGAAAAAGTTGCAATTGATTGAATACTACGATCACGGAAAGGATAAATATCAGGGAAAAGGTGAATTGCATCACCAATAACGTTTTGCGCAAACGCATGCCTGAAAATAATCTCATCGTGTTGAGACCTTTCAATACTTTCACCGGTTGAAATCCGCTGAGGACAACAGCCGGAAAAATGCCAGCCAGTATGCCGACAAAAATGGCAAACACTAAAAACACGGCAAATACAAAATAGTTGGCTTCTAAATCCCACATCATCAATCTCGCAAAGCTCAGTTCCATCATTAATGGTTTAAGAGCAATTAGTAATACAACTGCTCCAATTAAAGCAAGCAAGGCTATTATCACAGATTCAGAAAGGAATTGTATAAATATCTGCCAGCGCATAGCACCTGTTACTTTCCGCACGCCAATCTCACGCGCTCGTGTAAGCGACCTTGCGATGGATAAATTAGTAAAATTAAAACACGAAGTAAGCATGACCACCCCTGCAAGGCCCATAAAAAAGTAAACAAAGATCCACGGCAAAAATGGCCCGATCGGATTATTAATGAATGCCCCTGGTGTAATGCTCATTATGGATTGAAGATTGTACGTAACTTTATTCTGCGTATCCGGATTGGGAAGCACAGTAAAGTGTTTTTTTGTTATCTCTGCCAAATTCTTTTCAATGTCGCTTGTCGTTTTGGATTCCTCTAACAGGATATAAATCCAACCAGATGTATAGTTGTACCAGTTATCAAGACTTTTTCCTCGTTTGGCTTGTGATTCTAAACTCTTAATGGTGCTTATACTTGCCAAAGCATCAAACACAATATGCGATTTATGATGATTGTCTTTTAAAATACCCGTGACCTTGTATGGACCCTCCGTTCCCACTTTAAATGTTTCTCCGATCGGATTCTCCTGTTGGAATAATTTCTTGGAAGCCTTTTTTGTTAATACAACTGAATAGGGTTCGACCAATGCCGTTTGGGGATCACCATATTCCAATTCATACTCAAACACATTCAGCACTTCCGGGTCAGCAAAATAACCAGCCACCGGAATATTTACATTCTGTTCAATCTCCAACCACATATTTCCAAAACCTCTTACAATACGAACTGCTTTTTCGATACCCGTATAATTCTCAAGAAGTTCTTGCTTGAGTGGCAACGTAGTGGTAGCTGTTTCATTCCAGGTTTCGCCTTTTGGTCCTATTGGAATGGAGTTGATTCTATAAACTCTGTCACGCTTTGTATTATAACGATCGTAGGTCATCTGGTCTGCGACCAGCATAATGATCACCATCGATAAGGCCATGGCCACTGCCAAACCAAATATGTTGATGAATGAAAAAAAGCGGTGCCTTAGCAGACTCCTAATCGCAGTCTTCAAATAATTGCGTAACATAATATGGAAGGTTTATTTGAACAGATCAAAGAGCCAGGGCATTAGGCATTGGAGATTATTAATGCCTATTGCCCATTGTCTTATTTCTTTTGTTCTTGTTGCTTCACCAAAAAATAATAGATCAAAAAGCCTACTGAAACTGAAACGGCAAACAGACCATAAGGGAGTGGTGAATAAGAATCAAATGGAATATACTCCATTAGTATGAGAGAAAGTCCCGCAAAAAAAGCAATCAAGCCCCATTTTAGAGAGGAATACTTGTTAGTCACAGCCGATGCATGCTGTTTAAAGATGGCTTGTGTTTCATCATTCACAAATCCTTTGTCGATCATTTTCTTTTTCAGGATATAGTCGGTCATCACTTTTGCAAAGAAATAAACAGCTGCCCCCAGGCTACCCAAAATTGAAACCGGCATTAATAATTCATTCGTATTCATATAAGAAGTGTTTAATTTTTCTGATTTTGAAGCGTAAGACAGCAGGTTGGTTGATAATGTTGCAGTGGGTGAAAAGATTTCCCACAAAAAGTTGACAGTTGACAAGATCATGCCCTTTTCCAGTATCAAGAATCCGCGCCTTCGTTGAAGCTACGGCAGGCAGCATCATTTTTCACTAACTTCCTGCAACATCCCATTTAAAAGCTGTGTCTAACCCAAAAATGACGGATGATCAAGCCTTAGTCGCGCGTATTGCAAGTGGGGATATGCAGGCTTTCAGGTTGTTGATCAAACAACATGAAAGGCTTGTGTCGCACATGATTGGCCGCCTGATAGACAATGCAGAAGACCGCGAAGAACTTTGCCAGGATGTGTTTTTAAAAGTGCATGAAAAGTTAAAGGAGTTTAATTTTCAGTCGCGTTTATCTACCTGGATTGCAACAATTGCTTATCGACATGCAGTGAATCATCTGAGAAAAAAGAAAATTAAAGTCAGTGATATACCCGATGAAGAAAGTTTTACGGCACGCTTTATTGCGGAAGACAATCCGGAAGAAAAACTTGCTGATGAAAATATGGATGAGCTGGTGATGAAGTTTATTTCTTTGTTACCCGTTCAATACAAAGCGGTGCTCACGCTATATCATCTGGATGGCATGAGCTATCCGGAAATAGGCATTGCAACAGGAATGCCGGAGGGCACAGTAAAAAATTATCTTTTCCGGGCGCGGGCTTTGGTGAAGGAGAATGTAAAGAAGTATCTTGGCAAAGAAGAATGGCTATGACAACGAAGGACGAGGAATTACAAAATCAAATCGAAAAGGCTGGGTCGTCATTGGATGGGGTGGATGCTTATGCTTACAAAAAAGTGTTCGATGTATTAAAGCAAGAGCCTGATTTTCATTTGTCTAGTAATTTTGCTGATCGGGTGATTCAAAAAATTGAAACGAAAAAAGAATCTTCAAGTGACTTCATTTGGTTTGGTATTGGAATTTTCATGTTTGCCATTGCGGCCATTGTCGCCATTGTGCTAACCGATTTCAAAGTCAGTTTTGGTGCTTTAAATTTTATCGCGGGTTATCCAGGACTTTTCATTTTTGGTGCTGCGTTTATTCTTGGTCTTCAATGGCTGGATCAAAAATTGATACGACCGAAAGCATCCTTCTAAATCAGAAAAAGTTATAGATTCGCTTAGCGAAATTTGCGGTTAAATTTCAATCCTGCCTTTCTTGTAATATCTCTTGCGGTCGCAATCTTTTCACTAAATTTCGTGGATTTATTATGGTGAAAAAGTCCCTGTCCATAGCGCTTCTCTCTTTTTTCCTGCTTCACCTTGCCGGGTTCTACGTCTATTTCGGAATACGACAGGCACAGATACACCGGGAGATGCGAAGTAAACTAAAAAAACTACCAGGTGATCAACTTGAAGTACTACATCTTTCGAAAAAAGAATACCAACAATCAGTAAGAGGTGATGACGAAATTGAAGTGAATGGAAAAATGTATGACATTGCCCGTGTAAAAACTAAAGACAAAATAGTTACCGTCTATTGTCTACACGATGCTGCTGAGGATAATTTACTTTCTTTTCTAGATCAGGTTTTTAAAAATGCCAATCAAGATTCTCAACAGCCGTCCGCTTCACTATTCCAATTCAATTTTTTAAGCTTTATTCTTCCATCAGATATAAGTGTTGAAAATTCAATTTCTTGGATCTTGTGTCCCTCCACAAATTATCTCATCAGTGATACCTCCTTTGCCCCTTCTTTAGATACTCCTCCTCCGCGAGTTTAGCTGCTCGTTAAAATTCAACTCATACTCTAGTTCCATTACGAAGTAGAGAATATTCTATTTATCTAAATTTAGCTTAGTGATGAAATCACTATTTACTATTTGCTTATTGCTATACTCTGGTTTAGTCATTGCGCAATACGCAGAAAGAGAAAACAATATTGACACCGCGCGCACTTCCTATCTGGAAGAAGTGGTCGTCTCAGCCAATCGCATTCGTGAACAACGCAAAACGATAGCTCAACAAATTACAGTGATCGGATCTGCAACTATCCTGAATTTAAACGCACAAAATTCGGCAGACCTCATCAGCAATTCAGGTATTGTTGCCGTGCAAAAAAGTCAACAGGGTGGGGGCAGTCCTATCCTTCGTGGTTTTGAAGCAAGTCGTGTTTTGCTGGTGGTAGACGGTGTGCGTATGAACAATGCTATCTATCGTGCAGGGCACTTACAAAACATTATCACCATGGACAATAACATTCTCGATCGTGCCGAAATTTTACTTGGCCCTTCATCTACGATTTATGGCAGTGATGCTTTAGGAGGGGTTATCCATTTCTTCACACGCAACCCTGAACTTTCGAAAACCGGATTACTCAATTCAAAAGGAAATGCATTCTTTCGCTACGGAAGTGTTAATGCAGAAAAGACAGGGCACTTTGATCTCAATCTTGGCGGTCAAAAATTTGCTTCGCTCACCTCCTTCACATTCAGTGACTTTGGCGATTTGAGAATGGGAGAAAAAACAAACAACGCACTTTGCGAGCAGTTTGGAGTTCGATCTCAATATGCTGAACGGGCTGCAGATAATGCGTCAGATGTTTTGATTACCAACAGCGATCCCTTCAAGCAAGTTGCCAGCGGGTTTAAACAATTCGATCTTTTACAAAAATTCCTTTATGCCTCTAATGCTCGCGTAAAGCATTTAGTGAATCTTCAATACTCTAACTCAACAGATGTTCCTCGCTACGATCGACTCACCGATCCGCAAGGAAGCGGACTTAAGTTTGGCGAATGGTATTATGGTCCCCAGAAACGGTTGATGGGCTCCTACAATTTGTCCGTTACCGATCTGGGTACTTTCGCGGATGCAATGTCTGCCACACTCAGTTACCAGGATTTAGAGGAAAGCAGACACGACAGAAGGTTTAATAACAACAACCGCAATGACAGAATGGAACACATTAAAGTCTGGGGTCTTACCGTTGATTTCAATAAAACAATTGGCAAAAATAATTTACGATATGGAATAGACGGGCAATTCAATTCACTTGAATCAACTGCACACACAACTAATATTGTTACGGGGGTAGAAAGTCCACAAAACACTCGTTACCCTGATGGAGATAATACCATGAATTCCATGGCTGCATTTGCGAGCCACACTCTTCATATCAACGAACTGTGGACATTGAACGATGGCGCTCGCATAGGTGGCAGCTTTCTAAACTCTACCTTCGTTGACAAAACTTTCTTCCCCTTTCCGTTCGATAATGTGAATCAGAATAACCTGGTGGGAAGTGGAAATCTTGGCATAATTTACACACCATCCAGCTGGAAGATTTCATTAATGGCGAGCACCGGTTATCGTGCCCCCAATATTGATGACATGTCAAAAGTATTTGAATCCATAGCTGGCACTGCCACTCAGCCCGGCACATTAATAGTTCCTAATCCAGAACTTAAGCCTGAAAAAACTATTAATGGGGATTTAAGCGTAACTAAGTTTTTTGGTGATCAGGTGAGACTTGATGGAGTCTTTTTTACAACCAGCTTCTATGATGCAATCGCCACCAAGCCAACCACCTTTGACGGACAATCTCAAATCATCTATGAGGGGTTTCCTGCAAATGTAGTTTCCAGTCAAAATGTAACAGGTGCTTATTTGTATGGATTTAACAGCTCACTACGTGCGGACCTTACTGATAAGTTCGTCATAACCGCTTCCTACAATTATACACACGGAAGTGTTAAAAACGGAAGCGGCCCTGAAACACCATTGGATCATATCCCTCCCATCTTTGGACGCATCGGAATTCAATTCAACGCGACAAAATTTAAATCCGAAATCTTTTCCAATTTCAGTGGATGGAAATATTTAAGTCAATACAGTTCAAGTGGTGAAGATAATCTTCAATATGCTACTGCGGAAGGAATGCCTTCCTGGTACACGATCAACGTACGTGCTGGTTACGATATCAACAAAACATTTACTGTGCAGGCTGGTATAGACAACATTCTTGATCTTCAGTATAGAACATTTGCCTCAGGCATAAACTCACCGGGGAGAAATGTTTTTGGAACGGTAAGGCTTAAATTCTAAACTTTCTCTAATTAGTGCTGGGCTTTGATAAATGTTTGGCCGTTTTATTTATGACTCTACAAAACTTAGTTAATAGGTTACGGCAGTTTCGATCTCTTCACAAGTGGATTGGGATAAGTATCGTCTTTTTCATGTTCATCACGAGCACCACTGGCATAATGTTGGGCTGGAAGAAAAATGTAGATACATTACAGCCAGCAACTTTAAAGGGAGAATCCACTAAAGTAACAGAATGGGTAAGTTTTGATTCGGTGGCAAAGAGTGCCTATCACGCCATTGATTCTGTGACGCATGAAGAAAATCCAATCGATCGCTTTGATGTGCGTTTCGACAAAGGAATTATTAAAGTACTGTTTACAAAAGGATATTGGGAAGTTCAGGTAGATGCCAAAACAGGCAAAGCATTGTCTGTTGCCAAACGCCATGCCGACTGGATTGAGCATGTGCACGATGGATCCATCATTGGCGACACGTTCAAACTCATTTATACAAACTATATCGGCTGGGGTTTACTCACGCTTGCTGTCAGCGGCTTTTTCCTCTGGTATGGGCCACGGGCGATAAGGAAAATAAAAAAACAGAATCTGGCTTAACAATAATCACAGTGTCTCTATCTCCTCCCACGTACTCCTATAAACAGGAATACCTTGCACCATATTTTCTGCACGGATTTTCAAAATATTTTCTCCGGGATATCGAATGCTTTTACCCTCCTTTTCGGGAACGGATTGTTTGTAATCTTTCAGTATCTGATCAATTGCAGCGGCAATGGTTTTAAAGTTGCCCAGCTTATTGATATCAATGGCGATGTAAACTTGTGAAAGTCTTGCTTCTATATTGTCTTTAGAAATTTCTGAAACAGAAAGTCCGCCAGAAAGCAGAGTCGCTAAAATATCCAGCAACAACGAAAGCCCCGCGCCCTTCCAATAACCAATGGGCAAGGCACGCCACGATTTCTTTATAGCGGCTGGATCATGTGATAGCTTTCCATGCTCATCATATCCTCCGGGCACAGAAAGTTTTTCATTTTTTAGTTGCGCTACTTCCAATGCTCCATACGAATACTGCGACATGGCCATGTCCAGCACAATGGCTTCGTTTTGATAGGGTACAGCTATCACCAATGGATTATTTCCCAATCTGCTATCAACAGCGCCCCACGCTGGCATGTTGGCAATGGTGTTGCTCCAACCGATAAACACAAAACCTTTTTTGGCTGCTCTCCATCCATACGTTCCTCCACGCATCCAATGATTCGTGTTGGCCAATGCCACGCAACCAATTCCATTTTTCGCAGCCAACTCCATAGCACGATCCGTAGCAGTCAAGGCATTGATTGGTCCTGGTCCGGATTGCCCGTCCCACTGTTCAATGCTACCGATACTGTGTTTACAAATCGCATCGTGATTGGGTTGGACATGTCCTTCTTTCACATAGCCGATGAACTTTGTAAACCGGTTGACTCCATGCGAATAAATCCCATCTAGGCTATTGCCAATAAAAACTTCGGCACATGTTTTTGCTTTAGTGGAAGAAAATCCATGCTTAATGAGAACTTGAATTAATCTTAATTCAACTTCCGCAAGTGGAATCCTAAGAAAATCTTGAGTTGGGCTACTGGGCATACTTTAATTACTTCAAGGGTTTTTCGTACTTAGTGTATTGAATTATCTCTGAGGTCTTAAACAAAGATTTGATCTCAGCTTCTGAAAAAAGTTTACGATCCTCTTCGGGATCATAATCAAATGGAAGACTATCTGCCACTAATTCCCAACTCCAATATACTTTCGAAAGAATGTCCTCCATGTAAATCTGTCCATTTGGCTCGACAATAAAGCCCGGTTTCAACAAAAAGATTTGCGAGCGTTGGAAATGTTTAAGTCCAACCTGAGTTGAATTTCTTATCCGCTGATACTCTAGCGACTCCCGCTCATTAACATAGGTGATTTCAAGGTTGCCCTGAAAAGACAAAATGGGTTGCATAGGTGTTGATCGAACAGTGTCAAGAATTTTATTATAATACACAATGGGCACCTTAACTTTTTTACTGGGGAATACAGGTGATTCAATGAAAATTACAGTATCAGCAAAAGCCACATTCATTTTTCTACCCTTCTTATCATAACCTTCTTTATTCAGTGAAACGAAAAACCCTTCCTCCATCAATTCTCTTTTGTACAACGCTCTCATAAAATGCATCTCAGAGCCATAGTAGGCACGCAGCCTGTTGGTTGCCCAATATTTTCCTTCCGCTTCATCGGCTGGCGTTAAAGGGTTAAATACA
>JAYVBN010000339.1:0-9444 GCA_043750455.1 Bacteroidia bacterium
GGCTGCGAACCATGCGCCAGTGGAAAAATTTAATGTAGGAGTAATTCAAACATGATGGAGGAGAGTGAATTAAAAGCGCTGGTTTCTCTTTTGGATGATGATGACAAACAAATTTCGTCTCATATAGAGGAGAAAATTCTTTCTATAGGGAATAAGGTAATCCCCTTCCTGGAAAAGGAGTGGGAAAGTACATTTAATCCCATTGTTCAACAGCGTATTGAAGAATTGATTCACACACTGCAGTACGATCTCGTTAAGGAAAGATTAAAGGATTGGTATGCGAGTAAAGACCAGGACCTGCTAACAGGTATGTGGATTATTGCCACGTATCAATATCCGGATATCGACCTTGAAAAACTGAAGCAGGAACTCGAGCAAATTTACTATGACACATGGCTGGAATTTCGTCCGGATCTTTATCCGTATGATCAGGTGAAAGTGATCAACAGCGTTTTGTTTAACAAGTTGAAGTTTGGCGCGAATTCTAAAAATTTTCATTCACCTGGCAACTCCATGATCAACGTGGTGCTGGAGATGCGCAAAGGAAATCCGATTACGCTTTGTGTAATATATTTGTTGGTAGCGCAGAAGTTAAAGTTGCCGATCTACGGTGTTAACCTTCCTAATCTTTTTATCCTGAGCTACAAAGATGATAACAATCAGTTTTACATCAATGCGTTTAACCGTGGTTTGATTTTTTCTAAGAAAGACATCGAGAACTATATCACCGAATTGCACTTGGTGCCACAAAATTCATTTTTTGAACCTTGCGATAATTTGGAAATCATTCGCAGAACCTTGCGCAACCTTGTCATGTCTTTTGAAAAAATGAGTGAACACGCTAAGGCTGATGAAGTAAAAGTGTTACTGGTGGAGATTTCGGATGGCGGAGATTTGGGGGTGTAACTAGTTAACGCTTTTTTTAGGAAGCCAAACTACATTTTGTTCTGATTTGTGTTCTTGTCCAATGATGTCTCGATATAATTCCGGACGTCTTGCCTTTACATAACGGTATCCTCCAGCTTGAGTAAGTTTCTCTGGAGTAAGAGTTGCCGTTACGAAACTATCGTCAAAAGAACGACATTCGACCAGTACATCCCCAAAAGGATCAATGATCATAGAACAACCATTTTTTAATTGGTCATCATCCATACCGATTGGATTAGAAAAGACTACATAAACCCCATTGTCATAAGCTCTAGAAGGTAACCATTTCATTAGCCATTCTCGCCCCTTCATCCCATCAAACTCCAAGCGCAAAGAAGTGGGATCATTTTCCCTATTTGCCCAAAGAGCGGGGTCAACAAAACCAGCACCCGGTCGGGTAGAGGGAGTACACATGGTTACGTGAGGCATAAAAATAATATTGGCACCTAATAGGGTTGTTGCTCTTACGTTTTCAATGATATTGTTATCATAACAAATCAGTATTCCACATTTCCAACCATAAAGATCAAAAACACAATAGCTATTTCCGGGCGTCAGAAATGGATTTATAAAGGGATGTAATTTTCTGAACTTAGCAACTAGTCCATTCTTATCCACGCAAACATAGGCTTTGAATAAGTTATTATCTATGTCTTTTTCGAAGAGCCCTGCCAGCACAGCAATGTTATTTTTTTTTGCAATCTCCACTAGTTTCAAAATACTCGAACCATCCGGGATGACCTCAGCTAAGTCAAGCATTTGTAATTTTGATAAATGTCTTGCAAATGAGTAACCAGTGATAGAGCATTCGTGAAATGCAATCACATGGGATCCTTCCTGAGATGCCTTTTGAGAAAGTTTTTCAATCACAGAAAGATTGTAATTCTTATCGCCACTCCTATTTTCAAATTGCGCTGTTGAGATTTTTAACGTGTTCATTTGCGATTGCTAATATAATGACCTTGATTTGGCGCGCTTACTTCCTCCTCATCGAGCACCCCACCGCCCGATTATTGCTCACTTCAATCTTTTGGCCGCCAAGCATTTTATCAATAGCATCTTTTAAAAATTTTTGATTGACATCTTTAGATACTTGAGGATTGTCATCAATTGCACCACTATAGGCAGTCATGAATTTCCCTGAAGAGTTTTTCAATAAAAAAACTTCTGGACTTTTCTTAGCTCCAAGCGCATTCATAGCAAGTTGATCCTTGTCAGCAAGGTAAGGGACATTTAAGTCGGAATAATGAATATGCATTTTTTCAACAGACTCCTCTGGCTCGATATAAGAGTTGACCAACAGGAACTGAACCTTACCAGCGTATGTGCTAATCATTTCCTTGATCCGATCCTTGTAGTAATTATCAAACGGACATTCGTTACTGGTGAACAATACCACCGCTCCACTGGAGGAAGAGTACTGATCAAGTGAAACCATTTTCCCATCCACCACATTGGTCAGTGTAAAGTTTTGTACTGGTGTTTGCGCCTTTAATCCCAAGCTTATGGTGATGAGAAAGAGAAGGATATTTGTTTTCATAGGGTAAAAGTTTTAGTGTATACGAGCACATACTCAGGTTGAACAGAATAACAAAGGTCGACTTTCATCTCGATTCCATGGTCTTCAATTCTTCCTTTCAAATTGCCAAAGGGTTGAAGTGTGAAAGGTTCGATATTCAAGTGATTGGAAAAGATAAGTCCACGCCTGCCATATACTTTATACAATGCTTCTTTCGCGCACCAGTAGACACAATGCTTTACAATATCTTGTCCGGCATCGGCAAGTTCATAATCGGCCATCACACGATGTGCAATCTTCAATAATTTTTCTTTAGGCTGTTCCAAATCAATACCAACGGATTGTTGCATATCTATTTGTGCAGCTACATACGGGAATGAATGTGTGAGGGAGATCGGATTGGGATGGTTTTTTAAAAACGGTTTCCCGAATTCATCTTTATGGAGGCCATGATACTCAAGACCGGAATGTTCGACCAATGTTTTAATCAGTGTTCTTCCCGACAACCACTCTAACTTTTTTTGTTCGCTGATAATGTCTGAGGGGCAACTTTCAGGTGAAAGTGACTCCAACTCTTCTTTCGTCTCGGCAATAAACCAAATTGCCCACCCGCTTTGTTTGGCTGTCATCTCCATTTTCACTAAAGGCATAGGTTTATCCGGCTTTATGATACAATTTTGTCAAAATAATTGGATTAATCGCGGCCTTGTGCCACGATCCCTGGAATAAGCGCACGGAACGGAATTTCAGGGACAAGCCCAGTATGACATTCAATAGTTTGTTTGACTTTTAGTCAGCCCAGGTGAGGTGCATTGTTAGTAGGATGATACAGATTCAAAAACTCCATACTCTTACAGGCCACCGCGATTGTGTTTATGCGTTGCAGCAAGGAGAACAATCCAATCAATTTTTTTCCGGTGCTGGCGATGGCATGATCGTTCTGTGGGATCTTGAAAACCCATGCCTACAGGACAGGCAGGTCAATGAAGGTGAACTGATCGCCAAACTTCCCAACTCTGTTTATGCACTCCATTATTTGCAAAAACAAAATTTGCTTGTAGCCGGACATAATTATGATGGCATTCATATGTTGGATTGGAAAGAAAAGAAAGAAATCAATTCTCTGCAATTAAGCAAGGCCGCCATCTTTGACATCCAATCTTTTGAGAATAATTTGTTCGTTGCTTCTGGCGATGGAACTGTTTCTGTAGTTGACATTCTGAATTGGTCTGTTAAAAAGAAGATTACATTTTCCGAAAAGAGCGCCAGGGCAATGGCTATTAATACAATGCGAGGTGAATTAGCTGTCGGCTATAGTGACTATTTCATCCGCGTTTTTGATTTGGAAAGTTTCCAATTAAAGCATGAATGGCAGGCCCATGCCAACTCCGTTTTCTGCCTGGCGTATTCGGGCGATTCAAAAAGTCTCATCAGCGGCTCGCGCGATGCGCGGCTAAAAGTATGGGACGCCCATGGTAGATATGCTCAGGTAGCTGAGGTGGCGGCTCACCTGTATGCCATCAATCACGTGGCTTTTAGTCCAAATGGCAAACATTTTGTAACTTGTAGCCTTGATAAGTCAATTAAAGTGTGGGACTCCAATAACCTAACGCTATTGAAAGTGATTGATAAGGCTCGTCATGCGGGTCATGGAACTTCTGTCAATAAATTGCTCTGGACTTCGTTTGATAGTCAAATGATCAGTGCCAGCGATGATCGCACGATTTCTGTATGGAACATTATTTTTTAAACTAAATCGATAATCATGAAAATCACACCACTTGAAATCCGCCAGAAGGCCTTTGAAAAAGCCTTGCGCGGCTACGACAAAGATGAAGTAAACGCCTTTTTACTTTCGCTCTCACAAGAGTGGGAACGGGCACTTGATGAAGCCAAAGAATTGCGCATCAAATACGAGACATCAGAACGTGAAGTGAGCAAACTTCGGGAAGTAGAAAACTCACTCTATAAAACATTGAAGACAGCAGAAGACACGGGTGCCAATGTAATCGGTCAGGCAAACAAAGCAGCAGAGCTTCATATGAGGGAAACACAATTGAAAGCCGAAGGCATGCTAAATGAAGCCAAGGTAAAAGCAAAGGATACAATTGAGATGGCTGAAGTGACTTCAAAGCAAATGCTGGAAGAAATGGAAGATCGGCTTAAGGCACTGGTTCAGCAATACAAAGGATTGGAAACGTATCGCGATAATCTTCTTTCGGATTTGAAACGGATGGCAGGAGAAACGATTGATCGTGTTGATAGGATGAGAACTGTGGCGCGTGAATTTGATCCTGAACAACACCTGAACATGGCCAGGCGCGAAACCAAAAAAGCACTTTATCCCAACGCTGATTTTGAAAATGGTATTAAGAAAACAGCATCGGCACAACAAGTGTTGGTAGAGTCAGCGGCTGCAGTATTGGTAGAAGAAAAGAAAGTGCAAAAATCTTTTTTTGACGACATTCAATGACAGGCAAAGTAGCGCTGGAAGGTTTGGAATTCCATGCCTATCACGGGGTATATCCACATGAACGGTCTTCTGGAAATAAGTTTGAGGTAGACATTGTTGTGGATACCGAGTTTTCAGACTCCGCATTTCAGGATGATCTTTCGGGCACCATTAATTATGAGACTCTTTATGCCATTGTAAAAGAGGAGATGGCCAAGCCTTCTAAACTTTTAGAAACCGTAGGCCATGCAATTGCCCAGCAAGCTTTAAAAACATTTTTGGATGCAAGGGCGGTTGAAGTAAGTATTTCCAAGTTCAATCCGCCAATTGGTGGCGTGTGCAAGAAAGCAACAGTAACAGTGAATGAAGTAAGGTGATTTCCGGTCGACAGTTGACTGTCAACGGTCGACTGTTATTTGATTTGTAAACATAAACCCCCTGGCGTCAGCGCCTTCATAGAAATCCACTTCTTTTCCAATCAAATACATGGTGTGTTTCTTATCCACATAAATAGGAATATCGCCAATGGCATAGGCGTGGTCTGAATCCTTTTTTTTGTCGAAACCGATAATAAGCGCAACGCCACCACAGCCGCCACCTTTTACACCTACACGTAAGCCGTAATCAGATGGAATATTTTTTGTTTCCATGATCTTGCGTACTTCAAGGGCAGCTTTGGGGCTGAGACTAACTGGTTTAAGATTATCGAACATGCTTTGAGCGTGAGTTGGATTGTAACTTTTTGAAATTAAAATCCATTTGAACATCAAAATTACCTAATTTTCAAACGCGAACGAGACTTAAATAATTCCTATGGAAGCATTAATTGAATTTGGAAAAATACTGTTGCCGGCCTCAGTTGTGCTATATGCCGTTTATTTGATTGTACGGTCGTTTATCATTAAGGAAATAGAAATTAAAAAACTGGACGTTCGCTCACATAGTATTGAAATCACATTGCCTGTCCGTCTGCAGGCATATGAGCGAATCACTTTGTTTTTAGAAAGAATCTCACCGCAAAATCTATTGATCCGCCTAAGCGATCCTGGTTATCAGGCTCGTGACTTTCAAAAAATACTACTTGATGAAATTCGGAATGAGTACAACCATAACGTGTCTCAGCAAGTGTACATGAGTGAAGAAGTGTGGAGTCAGGTGCGGAACGCGAGGGAAGATTTGATAATGCTGATCAATGACGCGGCCAGTAAGATGACACCCGAATCAAACGCAGTTGATCTTTCAAAAAAGATTTTTGAAATGACACTGGAAAAGAAAGTTGACCCAATCGGGCATGCCCTTTCCGAACTTAAGAAAGAAATCCAACAGACTTTTTGATTTTTGGTATGAGCAAAGTTGCTTTGGTTGCTGGTACCACTGGTTTGATTGGTGCCCAATTACTTGACTTGTTATTAGGGGATAATCGCTATAGTAAAGTAATAGCACTTAGCAGAAAGCCCTTAGAAGTTAATCACAAAAAACTTGATAACCTGGTTTTAGATTTTAACAGGCTTGCAGATTATTCTGATACGCTAAGAGCCGATGATATTTTTTGTTGTTTGGGCACAACTATGAAGCAAGCTGGTTCACAGGAAGCCTTTCGCAAAGTTGATTTTGAATACCCACTGGATATTGCAAGAATGACAAGAAGGTTGGGCGCAAGACAGTATCTACTTGTAACAGCATTAGGGGCAAGTAAAAAATCTTCATTCTATTATAACAGAGTAAAAGGTGAGATAGAAGAAGCAATAAGTGAACTAGGTTTTGAATCGTACCATATTTTCCGCCCTTCATTTTTGCAAGGCATTCGAGTTGAAAGTAGAGCTGGTGAGCAGGCCACCAATGCTTTCTTTAGGATTTTTGGATTTCTGGTGCCAAAAAAATTCAAAGCAATTGATTCTGTTAAAGTAGCACGTGCGATGTTGGCGATGGCCAAGGAGGAAAAATCAGATAAGTTCATCCTTGAGTCTGATGTATTACAAAGTTTCTGATCAAATGATCACCATATGATAGCGGTTATCCAACGTGTGTCTGAAGCTTCAGTAAAAATTAATGATGAGATAAAAGCCAAAATTGGTAAAGGCATTGTTGTTTTATTGGGAATTGAAGAAGCCGATGGTGCTGAAGATATTGATTGGCTGTGCAGCAAAATCGTAAACCTCCGGATATTTAATGATAGAGAAGGTGTGATGAATATAAGCGTAAAAGATGATAATGGAGACATTATTGTGGTTAGCCAGTTTACCCTTCATTCCAGTACAAAAAAGGGAAACCGTCCTTCTTACCTAAAAGCCGCCAAGCCCAATGTGGCTATTCCGCTCTACGAAAAATTCATACTAACATTACAAGATACGGTAGGCAAGCAGATTCAGACAGGTGAGTTTGGTGCCGATATGAAAGTAAGCTTAGTCAATGATGGACCGGTTACTATTTTGATAGATACTAAGAACAAGGTTTAAAAAAATGTACAGGCAACAAATTCCAATTGACAAAATTTGTCAATTGCTTTTTAAAAATTGTTTCTGTTTAAAGAATAGCCAGCCAAACAAAAAAAATGTTGGCGAGTAGATAGAGAATTATCACAACCCTTGAACCTATTCGGTTAACTTTTATACAAGCCTCCTGCCTACCAGTGTCGTAAAGTTTCAAGCAAATTGCCGACACTACCAAAATTGCGAAAATCCCCAGGAAAGTAAGTGTATGCAAAGTGTCAACTAGTGTGAAGGTAGAAGTTTCGGGCAAAACCGTATCGATAATATATTTATTACCGACTGCTGCAAACAAACCACCTACAGGCAAACCAAAGCGAGGATCAAGTTCCCATGGTTTTGGTATAAAGCTGATGGCTGCAATGAGAAAGGCAATGTACATACCCAGGAATATTTTCATAAAAAGACCAACAGCCTCACGGTCAATATCCATTTCCAAAATAAAAGTTGAAAAATTTTGACTTTCGGAATCTGGCATAGCGCCTCCAAATCCTGTTTCATAACGGTGATTTCCATCTGCTACATTAAAATCTGAAATGGTCCATCCGTCCAGCACATCTTCTTTATCAAATTTGCTTCCCAGTATATCTGGCACAAAGACCAGACTTCTATTATCAAACAATGTGTTTTCAATTTGAACGCGGAGGTGTTGCTTATCGAAAGGAAAATCATTTACTAGCCATTTTTCTTTCATGGTGCACTTCATTTTCATGATTACCCAGGCTTTGCCATCCAGGCTGTCCATTATCACCTCAGGGGGTTCAATGGTTTTTGCATTAGGAATATCGAGTTGCTTAGTGAAATCAAAGTCTGGGTTATCATACACAAACCAGAGCCAGAAACGCATGGTGTATTCTTTATCGCGAAAATTGATGTCGTGAAGACTGATAACGTAGGCACCCACTTTTACGGTATCAGGTTGAGCTTGCAGCTGGCTTACAAGCGAACAAAGGATGATAAGAAGTACTTTTAATTTCATTGCACAAAGATTATCCGAATATAAAAACAAAAGGCATATTGAAACTAATTTATCTCCCCATGCCTTTGGTCATCCTCATAAATTAATACTTCATGTTCACTTTAGTCTCTTTTGGTGCTTCCTTTCCTTTAACATATTTCTCCAACCAAATGTCCATTTCCCATAGCATGTGTTGTACGGATTCTTTTCCTCTGTAGCCATGGCTTTCATATGGTAATAACACAAAGCGTGCTGTGCCCCCATGCCCTTTGATGGCATTATACATCCGCTCGCTTTGTATTGGGAATGTTCCAGTGTTGTTGTCGGCTTCACCGTGTATCATTAGGATTGGTTCTTTAATTTTATCGGCATAAGAAAATGGCGACATCTCATAATACACTTTTGGAGCCTGCCAATACGTGCGTTCTTCTGCCTGAAACCCGAATGGTGTAAGCGTTCTGTTATAGGCACCACTCCGCGCAATACCTGCTTTAAACAAATCCGAATGTGCCAATAAATTGCCTGTCATAAATGCACCATAGCTATGGCCTCCAGCGGCTACTCTTGTAGGATCAACAACACCCAATGATGAAGCATAATCAATGGCAGCTTTTGCGCTGGCAACAAGCTGGGGCACGTAGGTATCATTTGATTCTTGATCGCCTTCACCTACAATAGGTATTGAAGCATTATCAAGAATAGCATAACCTCTCACTACCCAATAAATCGGACTTCCCCAGCTGATGCGAGTAAATGTGTAGGGAGAACCTTTTACTTGTCCTGCGTTGCTTTTTGATTTGAATTCTTCGGGGTAGGGCCAAAAGAAAGTGGGCAAGGGCCCGTCTTCTTTTTTGTATCCTGGTGGCAAATAGAGATCGGCAGTAAGCTCAACACCATCATCCCTTTTATATTTGAGTACTTGCTTTTTTACATCTTTAATTTGGGGATAAGGATGTGGGAAGTAGGTAAGTTGAGTCAGGCTTTTTGAATTGGTTGTGCGTAGAAAGTAGTTTGGGTTTTCTGATAATGATTCGCGTGAGGTAACAAACATACCTTTCTTAAGATCAGTAAATGCAATAACATATTCATAATAGGGTGCTTC
>JAYVBN010000340.1:0-8956 GCA_043750455.1 Bacteroidia bacterium
CACTCAAAAACGCCTGAGATACGATTGATCCCTATACAACGGAAACAACGGTTCATCGCTGGACTGAGCATGTTTATGTTAACATGGCTTGGCTGTGCCCCTGTGTTCGCTCAACGGCAAGATACTACACGCCTCGATACAACCCGTAGTAAAGTCATCAACCCCTATCTGCCCTCCTTTCAGCCGCGCGACCGATATGGAGATCCATTCTCAAACACATCAACCTATTCTCCGTTTTTCTTGAAAGACCCAAAGAGTCTGAGCCTAGATGTGGAGATCGACTCTGGGATGAACTACAACATCCGCGAAAAAATTGGAAACGTCAATTTCAGGCCAAACTCTTCCATGAGTTTTGAAGAGTTTAGTAAGCAGCAGGAACGTATTATCCTTAAAGACTATTGGCAAGGCCGCAGCAAGGCCTTGGATGGTGAAAGTGCTGTAAGCGGAAGAAATCTGTTACCCAAAATCTATGTGAGCCCCACATTGGATCGCATTTTTGGAGGAAGCTATGTAGAACTTATCCCCCGCGGATTTGTAACACTTGATTTTGGCGGCTCCTGGCAACGAATTGAAAACCCGTCTATTCCTATTCGTCAACAAAAAAATGGTGGGTTTGAATTTGATCAACAAATCAACCTGAGTGTGGTAGGAAAAATTGGTGAGAAATTAAAAGTGGCTACCAATTTTGATAACAATAACTCCTTCGACTTTCAAAATAGCATGAAGATAGAATACACTGGCTTCAAAGAAGATGTTTTAAAAAAATTGGAGTTGGGAAATGTTAGTCTTCCCCTGAACAATAGTTTGATTACCGGATCACAAAATTTATTTGGTGTAAAAGCCCAAATGCAGTTTGGTAAAATGTTTGTAACCACCATTGCCACTACGCAGCGTGGCAAACAGTCAAGTATTGAAATACAAGGTAATACAAGTGGAACTACACAAGGAAGGCCATTCGAAATTGTAGGCTCTAATTATGATGAAAACCGTCACTTTTTTCTGGGTCAGTTCTTTCGCGATAATTTCGAAGATTGGCTTAGCACACTTCCACAAATTACATCGGGTATAAACATCACACGCATTGAAATCTATTTACTGAATCGTCAAAACGATACACAAACACAGAGAGACGTAGTTGGCTTGATGGATCTTGGCGAATCCAATAAAGCCTATCGAAAATCATATTATGACATTAGCGTTCCCGATGGATCACCCACCAGTAATAACGCCAACAATCTTTATGATCTGGTAAGTGATGTTCCAGCGGAATCTGACGGAATAAACCAGGTGCTTGAAAAGCTTTTCCCTGGTAAGCCATTTGTCAATGGCACCGACTTTGAGAAAATCACGAGTGCAAGAAAACTTTCCTCCACTGAATTTACTTTTCACAAAGAACTTGGCTACATCACCTTGCAACGCAAACTTCAAAACGATGAAGCCCTTGCCGTGGCATTTGAATATACCTACAACGGCCGTGTGTATAAAGTTGGTGAACTAACTGAAGATTACTCTAACAAAGACGACAAAGACGTGGTCTATTTAAAAATGCTTCGCCCAAGAAAAATCAGTATTAAAGATCCTACCGGAAAAATATTGCCGACCTGGAACCTGATGATGAAAAACATTTACAGCTTAAATGTAACGCAGCTTACCCGCGAAAATTTTCAGCTTCGCGTAATCTATCGCGATGATAGAACTGGTATTGACAACCCGCAATTGCAGGAAGGTGATTATGCACGAACCAAACAGTTGATTGAAGTTATGGGGCTAGACCGGTTGAACCCTTACAACGATCCTCAACCTGATGGCAACTTTGACTTTGTGGATCGAATTACGGTGCAACCCGAAACAGGGCTTATCATTTTACCCTATCTCGAACCATTCAACACCGCTTTACGAAATCTCTTTAAAAAAGAAACGAACGAAACCACACGCGCTTATCTCACTCAAAAATACGTGTATGATACACTTTACCGCACTACAAAAGCGGAAGCAGAACTGGTAGCCACTAAAAACAAATTCTATTTCGTAGGCTCGTTTAAGGCCGGGTCAGGAAAGGATATCATCATACAAGGATTCAACATTGCACAAGGTTCAGTGAAAGTATTTGCCGGTGGCAGCCCATTGCGCGAAGGCACTGACTACACAGTAGACTACACGTTTGGAAAAGTCACTATACTTAATGAGGGTATTCTTAGCTCAGGAAAAAACATCAGCATTACGTATGAACAGCAAGACCCATTCGCTTTTCAAACGCGCTCCCTCATTGGTACACGCTTTGACTATAAACTAAATGAAGATATCAATTTAGGATCTACCCTTCTTTATTACAATGAACGAGCCATTGTTACCCGCAATTCTATTGGCAACGAACCAGCACGTAACCTTCAGTATGGTCTGGACATGAATATGAAAAAGGATTCGCGTATCCTCACGAAAATAGTGGATGCTTTTCCCTTCCTTCAAACCAAAGAAGTGTCTACTATTAACTTTAATGCCGAATGGGCACAACTGCTACCGGGAACATCCAACATTGTAAAAGGTGAAGGCACTTCATTCATTGATGATTTTGAAAATTCAGCAACACCCTATAGCCTGCTAAGTCCTGTTGGGTGGAAACTTTCAACAGTTCCTAAAACAGATGACAGTCGGTTTGATCTTGCCAAAGGTGCGATTGATGATGTAGCAGCCGGATACAAAAGAGCGAAATTGGCCTGGTACCAGGTTGACAATCAGTTTTACCGTTCAGGTACTGGTAATAGTTATAAACCACCTAACATCACCGACAAAGATCTGGAGAACCATTATGTGAGGGCTGTTTCCCCTCAGGAGATTTTTCCTAACCGGGATCGTTTCATTGGAAATTTTTATGAGCAGATTTTTGATGTCGCCTACTACCCACAGGAAAGAGGCCCATATAATTACAATCCCGATCTCAATTCAAACGGCACATTGAAAAACCCAACATCCAATTGGGGAGGCATCACCACGGCCATACGTAATGAAGTTGACTGGGATAAATCCAACATTGAATATGTTGAATTTTGGTTGATGGATCCCTTTATCAATTCAAAAAACGGAGTGATTGATGACGGAAGAGGAGAGCCAGGTCCAAACACAACAGGTGGTCAGGTAGTGTTTCATTTGGGAAGTTTGTCCGAAGATGTGATGCGTGACGGCAAACATGCCTTTGAAAACGGATTGCCAACGGACGGAAACCTTGATGGAAGTTCGGCAACAGCCAACCCATGGGGATACGTGTCCACTCAACAATATTTAAACAACGCATTTGACAATGACCCAAACTCACGCGCAAATCAGGATGTAGGATTTGATGGCTTGAGTACGTCAAAAGAAAATGATTACTTCAAAGATTTTTTGAATACAGTAAACCCGGCAGCAGCGCCAATAGTTAAACTTGATCCATCGGCTGACGATTTTTTAAGCCCTTTCAATTCGGTATACGATGAAGAAAACCTTGATGCCAAAATTCTAGAGCGTTACCAAAGCTTCAATGGTCATGAAAAAAACTCACCCATTTTAACGTCAAGCGAACCAGCACAGGGAACCACCATACCAGAAAATGAGGACTTAAATGCCGACAATACCCTAAGCGATCTGGAAGAATATTATGCTTACAATATCGATCTGAAGCCAGCCACGTTGCAGGTAGGAAAAAAATATATCGTTGATAAAATTACAAATGTTATCAATGGCGATAATGTAAGCTGGTACTTATTCAGAATTCCTGTGCGGCTATTTGATGATAAAGTAGGCGACATCACAGGTTTCAAATCCATCCGGTATGCACGTATGTACTTAACTGGCTTTTCGCAACCAATTGTAATGAGGTTGGCCAATTTCAGGTTTGTAGGCAACCGCTGGAGACGATACACTGGTAATCTTGAAGAATCAAAATTTGGTGAAGTGCTGGAACCTAACCTGGATAATTTTTCGGTGTCTACCGTTAACGTGGAAGAAAACGGTGAGGGAAGTTCTGAAAAACCTGCCTATGTAGAACCATTGCCACGCGACCGCGATAATACCTCCTATCAACAAAGGAGACTGAACGAACAAGCTGTTCAATTGTGTGTGACCGACTTACCTGACGGAGATGCCCGTTCTATTTTCAAAAATGTTTCGATGGACTTTTTCAATTATGGACGGATCAAGATGTTTTTGCATGCACATGGCGGTACTCAGAAAGACAACGAAGATCTCAAAGACAATCAATTGGTTGGCTTCATGCGCTTAGGAACAGACTTTGATGAGAACTATTACGAAATCGAAATTCCGCTAAAGATCACCCGATTTGGAACTAGTCGCGATCCTGCCGTGATATGGCCCGAAGAAAACTATATAGACTTGGATTTAAATGAACTCTATGCGCTGAAAGCTCAACGCGACCGGGAGAATTATTCGTTGGGCGAACTATATCCAAAAGAAGGGCCAAGGTACGTTGGTAGCCAAGGAATAAGAATTTTTGGCCGACCCGATCTCAGCCAGGTGAAGCTCATGATGATTGGCGTACGCAATCCAAGGAGCGATGATGCTAAATCCGTCAATGTTTGCATTTGGGCAAACGAACTTCGACTTACAGAATTTGATCGCACAGCAGGTTGGGCGGTTAATGCTGTACTTAATGCAAAGCTGGCAGACCTTGGAACCGTAACGGGTTCTTTCAAACACATCACCTTTGGATATGGTGGTGTTCAATCTAAAATTTCAGAAAGAGCACGCGGAGAAACAACGATCTATGATATTTCGTCAAACCTTAGCATTGATAAACTTTTACCAAGAAGTTTAGGATTAAAGATACCGATGTTCGCCAGTTATGAGACAACTACAATCAATCCAAACTTTGATCCGGCCAACCCGGACTTGCGGCTAGAGGCCGCTTTCAAATCTTTTAGCAGCGATCAAGAAAGAGAGGCCTATCGTCAATTGATTCAGGATAAAGCGGAGAGACGAAGCTTGAATTTCACAAACGTGCGTAAAGTGAAAGTAAAGAAAGATGCCGTCAATCATATCTATGATATTGAAAACTTTGCCTTCACCTATGCCTATAGCGAAGCCACCCAAACCAATTTTAACCTGATTGAAAATACAAGACGCAGCATTAAAGGTGCTGTGGCCTGGCAGTATAGCCCCAAGTTTAAAGGCTTTGAACCATTTAAAGACATTAAATTTTTGTCGTCACCTTTCTTGCAGCTCATTAAGGATTTCAACTTCAATCCATTGCCTACCAATATTTCCGTTAGGGGCGAATTAGATCGTTCGTTTAGTAAGCTCGTCTATCGAAATAATGTGAAAGACCTGGCTGGCGCACAACCCAACTACCAAAAGTTTTTTGTGTTCAATCGGTATTATAGTGCCAAGTGGAGCCTGGCAAAATCATTGACGATTGATTATAACGCAAGAATGAATGCTATCATCGATGAACCCGATGGCGATTTGGACAATGAAGACTCGGTTAAGATAGTCGTTGACAATTTGAAGAACTTCGGAAGACCTAAGAATTTTGAACAGACTATTTCTGCAAAATATACGGTGCCGTTAGATAAACTACCGCTCACGAACTGGATGGGTGCCGATTATCGTTACAATGTTGGATACTCGTGGAGAGCAGGCCCACTTGAAAAAATTGACAGCCTTAAACTCGGTAACATTATTCAAAATACCCAAGAGCAAGCACTCACAGGCCGTCTTGATTTTGTGAAACTTTACAACAAAGTCAAATTTTTGAAAGAAATCAATTCACCAAAACGAAAACCAACCCCTATTGAAAAAGCAAAACAAGCACAGATAAAACCAGACACAGTAAAAGCTCCACCCGATCTTTTTGCACTCAAGGGAATTATGCGTTTAATTATGTCCCTTCGAAACATAAGCGGAAACTATAACCTAAGCCGTGGCACAATTTTGCCAGGCTTTACACCAACTCCTTATCTATTTGGAAATGATAAAACGTGGACTGCCCCGGGGTGGGATTTCATTTTAGGAGGGCAAGATCCTAACATCCGATACAAAGCTGCTGAAAATGATTGGTTGAGTACCAGCCGGAAGTTAACAACTCCATTTAGTCAACTGGAAACAAAGGATATAAGCCTGAAAGCCAACATTGAACCCACCCCTGATTTTAAAATACAAGTTGACGTAAAGAAAACAACCAATAGCACATTTCAGGAAATTTTCAGGTATGACGATGCTAGTAATGGATACCAATCGCTAAGCCCAAGCCAGTCGGGCAGTTATAAAGTGTCCATGCTAACCATTAACACTGCATTTAAAAATAACACAAGTACCACATCCACTGTTTTCCAGAGTTTTGAAGAAAATATTGCTACTATTCAAAATAGGTTTAATACGGTTTCAGGCACAGGCTATGAATCTCAATCGCAGGATGTTTTGATACCCGCTTTCATTGCTGCTTACTCTGGCACAAGTGCTGAAAAAATAAACCTATCTCCATTCCCCAGCATTCCCATTCCTAATTGGAGAGTGGATTACTCCGGATTAAATAAATTGGAGGCCTTAAAAGATATCTTTCAATCTATTACGCTGAACCACGCGTATAGTTCATCGTATGGTGTTACCAATTTTAGTAACTCTCTTGAATACACCGATGTGGGCATCAATGTGCCATTGGAAGATTACAATAATGGCGTGTTTGCAACAAAGCCTAATACGAAAGGAGAGCCAATACCCGTATATGTGGTTAGCCAGGTGATGATCTCCGAGCAATTTGCTCCACTCATCGGAGTGAACATTCGAACAAAAAACAAAATGACAATGCGCTTCGATTATAAAACAAAGCGTGATTTATCGCTCAATATATCAAACGCACAAGTCACCGAATTAATAGGAAAAGATTGGTCATTTGAAGTGGGCTATACCAAGAACAATTTAAAACTTCCTATCAAAGATCAAGGTCGCGTGATCACGTTAAAGAATGATGTAACCTTCCGTATGAATATGAGTGTGACTAATAACCGTACTATTCAGCGCAAGATTGAAGAAGTAAACACCGTCACAAACGGAAATATCAATTTTCAGCTTCGCCCCAATGTTAGCTATGTGGTTAATCAAAAACTTAACATTCAACTATACTTTGAGCGCAATGTAAACGAGCCACTTGTAACCAATTCATACAAAAGGTCTACCACACGGTTTGGGACGAAAATCCAGTTTAACTTAGCACAATAAACTGGGACTTAGGGCTTGGGCATTAGGAGATTCCAAGAGGTGCAAACTCTTCACTGCTCAAGAATCCAGCATCAACAATCAAGTTTTTCCATTATTTTTGACCCTTAATTCTTTAATCAACTACTTATGAATATCCCAAACGGACTTCTCTACACTAAAGACCACGAATGGATCAAAATTGAAGGCACTATTGCTACTATTGGCATCACCGATTTCGCTCAAGGCGAACTTGGCGACATTGTATATATTGATATTAACACCGTTGGCAAAGAGATTGCCGAACACCAGGTTTTTGGAACGGTGGAAGCGGTGAAGACCGTTTCTGATTTATTTATGCCAATCACTGGAAAAGTGCTGGAAGTAAATTCCCTGTTGGACGCCAGCCCCGAAAAAGTAAATGCCGACCCTTACGGGGATGGATGGATGGTGAAAGTTGAAGTGAAGGGCTCTACTGCAGGATTGTTAACTGTTGAGCAATACAAGGAACTTATTGGTAAGCATTAATCGTTGATGGTTGGTGGTTGATCGTAGTCGCACTAACATCATTGATATTAACGAACAACGACTAACGAACAACAATCAACGAATGATAGAACTCCCCGTCATATCCAAAGAAGAAACAAAGAGAAGAAAACCAGATTGGCTTCGCGTGAAGTTGCCCATTGGGCCAGAGTATGCGAAGGTAAGAAGGCTGGTGGATGATCATAAACTTCACACCATTTGCGAAAGCGGTAATTGCCCAAACATGGGCGAGTGTTGGGGTGCAGGTACTGCTACGTTCATGATCTTAGGAAATATTTGTACACGCAGTTGTACATTTTGTGCTGTAGCAACAGGCCGTCCTACTGAATATGATCTGGATGAACCTAAGCGCGTAGCAGAGGCAATTAAGTTAATGGGGGTAAAACATGCTGTGATTACTTCTGTCAATAGAGATGAACTAAAAGACCGCGGTGCAGAAGTTTGGTATCAAACAGTTGTGCAAACAAAAGCACTAAGCCCTGAAACAACAATAGAAACATTAATACCAGATACAAAAGGAAACTGGGAGGCTCTTTACAGGATGATTGATGGCGGACAAGAAGTAGTATCGCACAACATGGAAACAGTTGGACGCCTCTATCGAATTGTGAGACCGCAGGCAAAATATGAAAGAAGTCTTGAACAAATCAAGCGAATACGCGCAGCGGGCAAGCGCACCAAGTCCGGCATCATGCTAGGCGTAGGCGAAACAAAGGAAGAAGTTTTCAAAGCGATGGATGACCTGGCAGAAAATGGTTTAATGATTTTAACCCTCGGCCAATATCTACAACCAACCAAAATGCACTTGGAAGTAGCTGAGTTTATTCATCCTAATACGTTTGCGATGTATAAAGAGGAAGGCTTAAAACGCGGATTGAAATATGTTGAATCTGGACCGTTGGTGCGTTCTTCTTATCATGCGGAAAGGCATGTGAATGTGCCTTTGTAAAAAGAGTCACGCCAACACTTCAAAACTCTCAGCAGAAGAGCGACCCAAATAACTTTCTAAATCAAATGGCACATCGCCACCTTCCAGCAGGCAGCCTTCTGGTATGGTCGGATAAATTTCTTCGTATGTCTTCACCATGTTCATAAATACCCTTCTGTAAACGTGCGTACGATTAATCTTATCCGGGTGGCTAATACCAGAGGCACAAAGCAACTCCATAAAACTATCCACTGTGTTTTTGTGATAATTTGCAACGCGCACTTTCTTGTCTTCCACAAC
>JAYVBN010000341.1:0-3087 GCA_043750455.1 Bacteroidia bacterium
CAACTTTGACTACAAGCTTCAGCAAAAGGATGGCGAAATTGTATAAAACGATCAAGGGATAGAGTTAATGAATGCAAATTAACTGAAAATCAGCTGATCAATTTACGCATCGATTGAAAGTAAGATCCTGATATCTATTTATGTACATTAAGTGGTTACTGGAACTTTATTATTAGGAATGAAGTAGCGTGTAAATTCATAGATGGGACCAGGTTATGAGCGGACATAAATTCCATCGTGCGTATCTGAGAGCATATTTTCGACTAAATTTGATAGTTTTAAACATTAAACGAAGAAATCATGAATTCTAAAAAACTGATTTTAATAGTATTTTTTGCGGTTTCAACATTTGCACTTCGGGCGCAGGATGATTTTGATGAATTAATTCAAGGTAGCGTAGCAGATGCAGATTATCTTCTGGAAGGTTACGCTGCACCCTTAATGAAAGTGATGGGCTATGGACTTAATCAAGGTTGGTACAATACCGCAGCCACACATAAGCTGGCGGGTTTTGACATCACCATTACAGGTTCTCCAATTTACTTTCCAAGCTCGGACCTTTATTCACAGGTTGATAATAGTAAGCTTAAGAGTTTAGAGTTGGTATCACCAACACCTACAGGTGGTATTGGTAGCGTTCCCACCATTTTTGGGCCTGATAATGCACCCATTTATAGGAACAAAAACACAGGCCTTTCTTTTAGCGGTCCTCCAGGTCTAGACATAAAAGGAAATTTTGGAAATTATATACCTGTCCCAATGGTGCAAATAGGTTTTGGTCTGCCAAAAGGTTTTGAATTGAAGATGCGATTTATGCCTAAGACCAAATTAGGCGACAATGGTAATGTTAATTTACTAGGGTTCGGTATCATGCATGATATAAAGCAATATATACCCGGAATAAAAAATCTTCCGTTTGATCTTTCAGCTTTTGTCGGATATACAAAATTGAAATTGGATGTTGGCCTCGATAGCTCCAAACCCGACCAACGTGCTATTTTCGAATCGAGCAGTACAACTATTCAAGGTTTAATTTCAAAGAAGATTGCTGTGCTAACTGTTTATGGTGGGTTAGGCTATAATATTGCCAAAACCACTCTAGCCATGAAGGGAAATTATGAATTTGAAAACCCGGCACCAGCTCCCCCAACGATAGTCAAAGACCCCGTTAACATTGATGTTGCCGCCAATGGAATGAGAGCCACGGCCGGGCTTCGTTTGAAACTTGCAGTTTTCACTTTTCATGCTGATTATACACTACAAAAGTATAAAGCACTTACTGTTGGTTTTGGAATCAACGTGAGATAAGTAGCAGCATTTACCGGTTACCAATTATTGGTAGCCGGTTTATTTATTTCCCTTTATACTCAGGCTTTCTCTTTTCAATGAAAGCTTTCATTCCTTCTTTCTGGTCTTCGGAAGCAAACGTTAGATAGAAATTTTTTCGCTCAAAGGCCAGGCCTTCATCCAAGACAGTTTCAAAGGAACGATTTACTGCTTCTTTTGCAAGTTGTATGGCAACTGGTGACATCTGAGCTATCTCTTTGGCAAGTTGAGTTGCTTCAAACAAATACATTTCAACAGGCACAATTTTATTAACCAATCCATATGAAAGTGCTTCTCCGGCAGATATAAGTCTGCCTGTAAGAATTAATTCCATTGCTTTTGCTTTACCCACAGCCTTTGTAAGACGTTGTGTTCCTCCTGCTCCGGGAATTGTCCCTAATTTAATTTCGGGTTGTCCAAACTTTGCTGTCTCCGATGCAATGATCATATCGCAGGTCATGGCCAATTCACATCCACCCCCCAACGCAAAACCTGATACAGCCGCAATGATGGGCTTCTTGGTTTTTCGTATTTGATCCCATGTACTAAATTGATCAATCATCACCATTTCAATTGCCGATTTATCTGCCATTTGCTTGATGTCGGCACCGGCAGCAAAAGCTTGTTCATTTCCTGTAAGGATGATCACTCTTACATTCTCATTTTTATCCAATTGCAATAAAGTGTCGCGTAATTCCTCCATCAATTGCCGGTTAATAGCATTGAGTTCTTTAGGGCGATTCAGTTGAATGAGTGCTACAAAAGGAGCATGTTGTTCAATTACCTTGATGAAGTCCATGGGTTAATGTTTTTTCAAATCTAAAGATTCTTAGGGAAGGTTTACAAACAGAAAAGCCCTACCGAGGCGGTCGGTAAGGGCTTTTCAAACCAAAAGGCACTTAAAACTGTACTATGCATTACTAAATGGAGTTTACTCGAATATTGGTAACCTCTATAAATCTTATTTTGCAGTAATTTCCAATATGCCTGTAAAAGTACTTTTTGTTTGCCTTGGCAATATTTGCCGTTCACCTTTGGCGGAAGCAATTTTCATTAGTAAAATAAATGAAAGAAAATTGTCGACAGGTTTTATTGTTCAATCATGCGGTACGGCAAATTATCATATTGGCCATTCGCCCGATCCAAGAACAATTCGAAATGCGAAAAAAAAATGGAATTGAAATAAATCACCTGGGGCGCCAACTATCTGAAAATGATCTAGACTCCTTTGATTATATAGTGGCGATGGATGCTAGCAATCTCCGGAATATCTTTCGTCTTGAGCGTGCAATGGAGAACAGTCACAAAATATTCCTGATGCGTTCACATGATCCTTTTGGGAAAGATCAGGATGTTCCCGATCCCTATTATGGAGAAGAGAAGGATTTTCAGGAAGTCTTTGAAATACTTGACCGCTCCATTGATCAACTAATCATTCAATTAAGAAGCTCTGAGTCTTAAAATTTGCGATGACCAAATCGATAATGGAAGGCAAGCGAAAACTGTCTTTGCTTATCTCCATTTGGTGACCCATTTGGACCGAAATGATAAAGCGGTTTGATAACAAATTTGTTGTCAATTGGCAAATAAGCAGAGATGAAAGTTCCGCTGTAAAAGAAAGTCCCGATTTTCAAGTTGAATCCACTCTTGCTGCCAAAGCCCGAACCTATAGCAAGACTGGAATGAAACCCTGGTGAGGGCGAAGGAAAATATTGTGCCCAATTATATTCTGCAAATAGAACTGGACGAGGCCCAATCCGA
>JAYVBN010000342.1:0-8172 GCA_043750455.1 Bacteroidia bacterium
ATCGCGAGAAATTTATTGATAAAGGTGGCCCCGATGGTGGTGATGGTGGCCGTGGTGGACACGTTATACTTCGAGGTAATTCACAATTGTGGACATTGCTTCATTTGAAATTCAGAAAACATATTCACGCTGAAAATGGAGCGGGTGGTGAAGGTCAAAACATGACTGGAAAATTCGGAAAGGATCAAATTGTTGAAGTACCATTAGGAACAATAGCACGTAGATCTGAAAGCGGAGAACTTGTTTGTGAGATCAATCACGATGGCCAGGAAATTATTCTTTCGCCAGGTGGCAGGGGTGGTAAGGGAAATTCTCATTTCGCAACGCCAACTAACCAAGCACCACAACATGCTCAACCAGGCGAACCAGGAAAAGATGAATGGATCATTCTTGAATTAAAGCTACTGGCCGATGTTGGGTTGGTGGGATTTCCAAACGCAGGCAAATCAACATTACTTTCTGTTGTCTCAGCCGCTAAACCAAAAATTGCCGACTATGCTTTTACCACGCTTACACCAAACCTGGGTGTAGTTTCACATCGGAATAATCAGTCTTTTGTAATGGCCGATATTCCTGGCATCATTGAAGGGGCAGCTGAAGGCAAAGGATTAGGTATCCGATTTTTACGACACATCGAACGCAATTCATTACTGCTTTTCTTAATACCTGCCGATGCCCAAGACATTCGCCAAGAGTTTGAAATTCTTTTAAACGAACTAAGGAAATACAATCCCGAATTACTTGATAAGAAGAGATTACTCGCCATCACCAAATCAGATTTATTGGATGACGAGTTAAAAGCTGCGGTTAAAAAAGAAGTGCCGAAAGAAATTCCGTCCGTTTTTATTTCTTCCCTTACCAACCAAGGAATTAGTGAGCTAAAGGATTTGATTTGGAAAAACCTTCACTAAGAAATAAGAAATATCTAAGCCATTAAAATCTCATAGGGGATACCCAGACCTTGATGAAGCGATTTGATAACATTCTTTGATAGTTCTCTTTTTCCACTTAAAACTGCCGAAACAAGTCCTTTGCTTCCATTAAAGTATTGAACCAAATCCTTCTGACTTAATCCTTTCTCTTCCATGATGTATTGGATAGCCTTCACAGGATCTGGTGCATCAATTTTGTAATGAATATTTTCATATGCTTCAACCAAAGTGGATATCAAGTCTAATTCATCATAGGCTACAGTTCCCTCTGCTGGGTCAATCGCAATAAGTTCATCGATGCGCTTGAGGGTAGCGCGATAATCTTTTTCTGATCGGATAGGTTTAATAGTCATTGTTAAATAGTTTTTACATCAATTCGATCATATTGCTGGTGAGTGCCTACAAAACGAATAAACATTTTTTGAAACTTGAAAACCACGTAAACAACAATTCGATATCGGTTTCCCTTAACATTAAAAACCAACCTATTGCCACCAACAATACTAACATCTCCAAATATTTTTCTTACATCATGAGAATCCTTCCAATCAGCTTTCTCTACTATTTTGTACCAGGTCTTTAATGGGATTTCAGTATCAGCATGCTTCTCCCAAAAAGCTTTCAAAGTACTTTTTGCAATTACCCTCATAAAACGATAGCAAAGATAATAAAGTTTACAAAATGTAAACTAAATCAAGCGTCATCTTGGCACGATTTACCAGTTGGCAAAATTCTTGTCATTTTGCGCCTTAATTAAGCAGCTACTAAATGAAAGATACTGTGAATCAAGAGCAGGAATTGGAGAAAAATGACGATTTAACGGCTGAAACGCCCAATAGCCAGAGCCAGGAATCAGCACAAGCCGATAAAAAGGATAGCTCGCCTGCTGAAGAAACCGATAAACAAGACCCTATAAAAAAATTGCAGGACGAATTGGCAGAAGCCAAAGATAAGTTCGTGCGCATGTATGCTGAGTTTGAAAACCACAGACGCAGGACTTCAAAAGAAAAGTTGGAGATGATCCAGTCCGCCAATGAGCAATTGATCAGAACATTATTGCCCGTTGCTGATGACTTTGAAAGAGCCGAAAAATCCTTTAAAGACAAAAACGACAAAGAATCTGAAGGCTTCTTTTTAATACAGAATAAATTCAAAAAAATTCTCGAACAAAATGGAGTGAAGGCAATGGATTTCACAAAGCAAAATGACTTCAATCCCGATCTTCACGAGGCCATCACTCAGATACCCGTGCCCGATGAAAAACTAAAAGGCAAAGTGGTGGATGTAGTGGAGAAAGGATATTTATTAAATGATAAAGTTATTCGCTTCGCGAAAGTTATTGTCGGAAATTAATTGTCAATGATCAATTCATCGATGTGCCAATTTCTATTTACTCAAATACATTAACACTACAACAGCGCGTCAACACCTGAATAAATGGCCAAAAGAGATTACTACGAAATATTGGGAGTTGGCAAGTCTGCTTCCGCTGAAGAAATAAAAAAGGCTTATCGTAAGGTGGCTATTCAGTTTCATCCAGATAAAAATCAAGGCAATAAAGAAGCCGAAGAAAAATTTAAGGAAGCAGCTGAAGCTTACGAGGTGCTTAGCGACAGCACTAAGAAAGGCCAATATGATCGCTTCGGCCATTCCCGTCAAGGTGGAGGTGGTGGTCACAACATGAACATGGATGATATCTTCAGCCAGTTTGGAGATATTTTTGGTGGAGGTGGAGGTGGAAGTCCATTTGATAGTTTTTTTGGTGGAGGTGGTGGCGGATCGCGTCAGCGGAAAGGATCAAACCTTCGCATTAAACTTAAACTTACTCTTGAAGAAATTGCGAATGGTATTGAAAAGAAAATAAAAGTCAATCGTTTAGTAAGGGCTGATGGTGTCACCTTCAAAACATGTCCCACCTGTCAAGGTTCTGGGCAAGTGAGAAAAGTTGTGAATACCATGCTTGGTCAGATGGTTTCGGCAACTACTTGTTCTACTTGCGGTGGAGCAGGTCAATCAATAGATAAGCGTCCCGCTGGAGTTGATAGCTCCGGTTTGGTTTCAAAAGAAGATATGATAAGCGTGCGCATCCCAGCGGGGGTTGCAGATAACATGCAATTGTCAATGTCAGGAAAAGGTAACGAAGCACCTGGCGGTGGCATACCCGGGGACTTGTTAATTTTAATAGAAGAACAAGAAGACAAACAATTAAAGCGCGATGGATCAAATTTGATCTACGATCTTCACATCAGCTTTATTGATGCAGCAATTGGCACATCAGTTGAAGTGCCCTCCATTGGTGGAAAAGTTAGGATAAAAATAGATCCAGGTACACAAAGCGGAAAAATCCTTCGCCTTCGCGGAAAAGGATTAAAAGATATTAACGGTTATGGAACCGGAGACCAACTCATCTACATCAATGTCTGGACTCCTAAAAAGCTGACTGTAGAAGAAAAGACAAAGCTAGAGAGCCTTCGCACGGCAGCTAACTTCCAACCCAACCCGGATGAAAATGAAAAAGGTTTCTTTGAAAGGATGAAGGAATACTTTAGCTAAGTATTGAACAAACCTTTTTGCAAATAACCCGTATAAGATCTATTACGGGTTATTTTTTTGACAAATACTTAACCTTTCTTACATCACAGTAACTTTTTGGTTAACCAAACCGTAAAAACCTTCATGTGGAAATACGTATCCTTTGGATTGATTGGTAGTAGCCTTGCGTTAGGTGTAAGCGGGCAGATCAAAAAGCAATTTTCTGTTGAAAATCTAGAGGATTGCAGCAGTATTGAGCTTAATCTAAAGGCCAAGACAGGCAATTGTTTCATTCGCCCAAGTCAAAATTCAGATATTCTTAATGTTTATAGTAACCAGGAGGTAGAAGAGTACAATCACTCTTTTAGCAATGAATTGAAAGACCAGACTTGTCAGGTAAGACTTTCGCTTGAACAAGAGGGTCAAAAAGGAGTGGGCACAAAAATCTCCTATCAGATGTTTGGAGCCGACACTCAACCTAACGATAAATTCTGGAAAATATACCTAACTGAAAGAAAGCCCTATTCCCTCAATCTGGATTATGGTTTAGGAAATGCAAACATCGATTTATCAGGACTCTCCATAAAACGATTAAAAATTAACACTGGCAGCGCAGATGTTAATGTCTCCTACAACTCAGGGATGGAAAACAAATTGGACATGGACACCTTCTATGTGAAGGTAGACCTGGGCTCATTGAATGTTAAACAGTTAAACCTCTCTCGCACACATGTAATGATTGCTGATGTGGGCTTCGGAAACGTGTTATTAGATTTCAGCGACAAGCCATTGGTAAGTAACAGAGTGAAAGGAAGTGTTGGGGCTGGTAACATGGTTATCCTGTTGCCATCAGACGATGTTCCGGTACTGGTAAAAATAAGTGAATCCTGGCTTTGCAGTGTCAACCTTTGCAAGAGTTTAAAGAGAATTGGCACAGATACGTATGCTAACGCAGCGTTTTCGAACAAAAACGCAAAAGATGCCATCACATTTGATCTTGATGTTTCTTTAGGTAAGATCATCTTTAAGGAAAAGGCTAACTAATTCACTCAAGATTCCAAATTCAAGATTCAAGATTGACAGAAAAATCTTGAATTTTTTATTTTGCCAAGGTTACAAAGTAATAAGGCTAAATTTTAGATATTCAGTCCTAAAATTTTGAATCTTGAATTTGAATTAATTCTGTAATTCTATTCCTATTTTTGTTACTCATCACTTACAATCAAACCCTAAACTCGTGGATGCATTAATAATCAAGGGCGTCAGCAAACGTTACTCCAATCATACGGCATTGGATCAAGTAAGCCTTACAATCCCTGAAAAAACTATTTATGGATTGTTGGGGCCAAATGGAGCCGGCAAAACCACCTTAATCCGCATCATTAATCAAATCATCAATTCAGATGAGGGCGAAGTGCTCATCTTCGGGGAGAAGCTTCGCTCTCGTCACACCGAAATAATTGGGTATTTACCTGAAGAGAGGGGACTTTACAAGAAAATGAAAGTAGGAGACCAGTTGCTTTATCTCGCGCAACTAAAAGGGCTCAGCCGCCATGATGCTTTGATTAAAATAAAAGAATGGCTCGATAAATTCGATATAAGAGATTGGTGGCACAAGAAAGTAGAAGACCTTTCAAAAGGTATGGCACAAAAGGTTCAGTTCATAAGCACGGTGTTACATGAACCGAAATTGATTATCCTCGATGAACCTTTTTCAGGTTTTGATCCCGTAAACGCTCAATTAATCACAGAGAAAATTCTGGAGCTGAAAGAGAAAGGAAGCACGATCATTTTTTCAACCCACCGAATGGAGACAGTTGAATCTCTTTGTGATCACATTGCTCTGATCAATAAATCAAAGAAAGTAATTGAAGGTCCAAAAAAGCAAGTGAAGGACCAATATCGATCGAATACATTTTTGGTAGAACACAGAGGAAATCATTTTACACTCCCCAATCAATATGAATTAGTAAAACAAGAAATTATTGAAGATAACTTGTTTACTTCAACCATCAAAGCAAGCAAAGAGATAAAAGGTAATCAATTAATACGTGATATGATTGACATCACCGAGGTACACTCCTTTCAGGAAAAAATTCCAACCATGGCTGACATTTTCATCAACCTTGTGAAAGCCGAAGGAGATGAATCCTTGAAGAAACATTTGCAAGAAGTTTAATCCACTCTTTGATACCAAAACCCTATGAATAAAATCTGGTTAATCATTCAACGCGAGTTCTTAACACGCGTACAAAAAAAATCTTTTTTGATCGCCACTGTACTGGTGCCACTTATCTTCCCTGCCATTATCGGTGGACTCGTTTACGTTATGATGCGAGAGGCCGAATCTGCTAAGGCTGATACTGTTCAGGTGATTGATGAGAGTGGAAAATTCATTTTTGAAAACACAAAGAAATTTACTTTCGTCCCATTGAATATGCCTTTGGAACAGGCTAAGAAAACATATAACGAAACAAAGGACTTTGCCTTACTCTACATTCCCCCATTTGAAATCAGTAAGCCCGAAGGCCTGGTGATCTATACGCAGGAAAATCCCAGCATCGAAAAAGTGGGAGATCTGGAATCCATACTCGAAGAAAGAGTGCGTGACCTTAAGCTCGAAGAATATAAGATTGATAAAGAAACTCTTAAAAGCCTGAAGACCAACATCAGCCTCAAACAAATAAACTTGAGCGATACTGGCGAAGAGAAAGCCAGTAGCTCTGGGCTATTGTATGGATTAGGGTTTGGGCTTGGTATCTTAATCTACATGTTTGTGCTGATCTATGGCATCCAAATCATGCAAGGGGTTATTGATGAAAAGACTTCGAAAATTGTGGAAGTAATTGTCTCTTCTGTTAAACCTTTTCAATTGATGCTGGGTAAAATTATAGGCATCGCCTCGGTAGGAGTTGTCCAGTTTTTGATTTGGATCATTCTGATAACTGTTTTGTCTTCTAGTGTTTTGGGTTACTTTGGCTTGAAAATGCCACAGAAACAAGCCATGGAAGAGGTAACGAAAAGCATGAACCAAAATGAGGACATGCAGGAGGTGATGACGGAAAAAAATTCCAAGGTCAACGATCTATTGGCCAACTTAAGCGAGATACCTTTTGGCAAAATCGCCTTTATCTTCATCTTCTATTTTTTAGGCGGCTATCTTCTTTACGGAGCACTGTTTGCCGCAGTGGGCTCAGCTGTTGAGTCCATCCAGGAATCGCAGCAGTTTCAATTTCCAATTACACTACCGCTGCTGATTGGTTACTTTGGTTTATTCATGTTCATTCTGCGCGATCCACACGGCTCCATTAGCTTTTGGCTTTCTGTTATCCCGTTCACCTCACCAGTGGCCATGGTAGGAAGAATTGCCTTTGGTGTTCCTGACTGGGAACTTGCCCTCTCCATGATATTGCTCATTGGTGGATTTATTTTAACCACTTGGATTGCAGGAAGAATTTATCGTGTTGGAATTTTGATGACAGGCACAAAAGTTAGTTATAAAGTGTTAGCAAAGTGGTTTTTGATGAGAGAATAAATCTTTTCTTTAAAAATACTTCAAGGGAACAGACAGCGTTCTTAATAAAAAGGAAAACCGGATCCCACATCCGGTTTTTTTATTACCTTCAAAACCTATGGCCAGAAAATCCAGCTTGCCCTCCATGGAGTTTTACCAGGACAACACCAAACTAAAGTGGGTTATTCTTGCTGTGTCCATAATTATCAGCATTGCATCCATCTATTACACCAATATTTTAGTAGAGCAACTAAAGGAACGTGAGAAACAACAAGTTGATCTCTTTGCGAAAGCCTTGGAATACACCTTAAGTGATGTGGATGATGAAAATATTTTCTTTATAACTGATGAGATCATTTTCAAGAACAAGTCCATTCCTGTAATCTGGATTACAAAAGACAATGAATATCAGTATACCAATATTGACATAGATGAATCTCTTTCGAAAGAAAAAAAGAATGCCCTCTTAAAACAGAAAGTAGACGAGATGAATGAGTCATTTAACCCAATTCAAATGACCTACCGAAATGAATCTGGGGATATTGAAAATTTAGGATATGTTTATTTTGAAAATTCTTTCTTGCTAACTCAATTAAAAGCTTATCCCTACATTCAACTTTCTGTCATTGCCATCTTTGGGTTCATTTCATACCTGGCTTTCAACTATTCCCGCACATCAGAACAAAATCGTATTTGGGTAGGGCTAGCGAAAGAAACGGCTCATCAATTGGGTACACCGATTTCCTCACTTATGGCCTGGATAGAAGTGTTACGTGATGATCCCGAAATCAAAAACAAAGGAATTGTCGATGAGTTGGATAAAGATATTCGCAAACTTCGCATCGTTACCGAACGATTTTCCAGCATAGGTTCTACACCAACTTTAAAAGGCGAGAATATTTATAACGTCATCAATAATGTTGTGGCGTATTTGCAACCGCGCGTTTCTTCCAAAATTAATTTTGAAGTATATACACTTTCAGAAACCATTCGTGCAAACGTACACGCCCCACTATTCGAATGGGTAATTGAAAATTTATGCAAAAATGCCGTTGATGCTATGGGCAATACGGGCACGATAGCCATCAAAATTTTGAGGGGCAGCGAAGGGAAAGTCTTTATAGATATTTCAGATACAGGCAAAGGCATCCCAAAATCTAATGTCACCAATGTATTCAAGCCCGGATTTACAAC
>JAYVBN010000343.1:0-3205 GCA_043750455.1 Bacteroidia bacterium
GATCCGAACAACTAATCCTTTGAGTGATTTATGGATCATTACCGGCTCAGCATCTGGAACTAACCGTAAGGGGGAAAACTATTCAATGGAGATTACAAAGCCGCTTGTCTTCAAACGCGAGTGCTCGTCAAACAACAAACGCAAAGAGTTCATTGCTGTGGAAGGAACGAAGCGGTTAACCATAGGTGATAAATTAATTATCATAGACTATGGCGATGGTACGTGCGATAATAAAGTGACGATTACTATTAATGGAACCTCTAAAGAAGTTGAAGTACGTGGAGATAACTAGTTGAATGCCTGATTAAGATGATTAAAACTCTATTCAGATAAACTTCTGAATAGAGTTTTTCATTTTGTAGTTAATGAGATGAAAGCCAAGTTCTTGATGAGATCATTTCAAAAAATACTTTAGTAATTTGTTTGAGATTAATAACATATACTATTTACTTGCATAAAATTTAGTTAATGCAGCAGTATCTCCATCTTATGAAAGACATCCTGGACAACGGGACAAGTAAGACGGATCGCACAGGTACAGGTACACTATCAGTCTTCGGAAGACAATTGCGCTTTGATCTATCGGAAGGCTTTCCTATGGTGACTACCAAGAAACTTCATCTTCGATCTATCATCTATGAGCTACTTTGGTTTTTGAATGGCGATACAAACATCAAATACCTTAACGACAATGGTGTTTCTATTTGGAATGAGTGGGCTGATGAAAACGGAGACCTAGGTCCTGTATATGGTCATCAATGGAGAAGCTGGCCAGCCGCTGATGGAAGACATATCGACCAGATTACGCAAGTATTGAATCAGATCAAGACTAAGCCAGACTCTCGCAGACACATCGTTACCGCCTGGAATCCTTCGGAAGTTGATAAGATGGCACTGCCCCCTTGTCATGCTTTGTTTCAATTTTATGTAGCAGATGGCAAATTATCTTGCCAGTTGTATCAGCGTAGTGCCGATTATCTATTAGGCGTTCCATTTAATATTGCCAGCTATGCATTGCTTACGCATATGTTTGCACAACAATGTGATCTTGAACCTGGAGATTTTGTTTGGACAGGTGGAGATACCCATCTTTATTCTAATCATCTAGAGCAGGCCAGACTTCAATTGAGCCGTGTACCTTATCCACTTCCTCAATTGCTGATCAAACGAAAACCTTCTTCCATCTTCGATTACAAGTTCGAAGATTTTGAGATAGTGAATTATCAGGCACATCCATCCATAAAAGCTCCCATTGCGGTTTAAGGCTACATCCAACTCCGCAGAGAGATTACTTAGTACCGCACGGTACCGCTTCACAGTCCACTTTACACAAACAACCACTAACCACTATACCTATGAGTTTAATTGAAACAATCGTTGAATCGGATCAGACCGAAGTTGCTGAAATACGGATCGACCCTATTACAAGCAACAGATCTCTTTTTTCCAAAAAAGACTTCAAAACAAATGAAGTGATCATTGGCTTTATGGCAAAAAATGTTCATTCAACTCCCAACTACCTCACTGTTCAAGTGAGTGAGCATGAGCACATCGAGCTTTTTCCAGAATGCCTCGAATGCGCCAATCATAGTTGCAACCCTAATTGCTTCTTTGACACAACCACCATGAATTTTGTACCCCTTAAGCGCATTAAGGCTGGCGAAGAGTTTACTTTCTTTTATCCATCAGCAGAATGGGACATGGATCAGGCGTTTCAATGTAATTGTGGAAACGCCAATTGCATTGGTATGATAAAGGGAGCAAAGTATCTATCGGATATAACCCTTAAGACCTATCGCTTTACTGATTTCATTCAGCAAAAGTTGAGATCAAATCATTACTGAGATTAAATACAGTTGATCTGTAGACAACACATCCAGGTATAACAGCCTGGATGTGTTGTTACTTATTTATAACATTTATGCATTATAATTTTGAGTAAAGGAAGTTTTTATGTTCGTTTGCATTTTTATTATACCTAATACCATTGACATACGTAAATCTCATGACAGATTACTTCCACTTTCACGTCAATGATCATATGAAGTCAGCGCTTACACTCACTGTTTCTTTTCTCCATTCATCATATTAAGTCATGGGTTTTAAGGAAAGGGCTACTGATTATTTTGTTTGGGTTATTGCTCCATATTTGGAAACAGATGATCCAAATCTTCAATATTATTATGATTATACCCAAAGCATCTTAGAATATAAGAAAGTGTTTTCAGAGGTTGGGTGTGAATGGCAGTGGGTAAATGTGACCATGCAAGCCATTGAGAAAGAAATACAAAAGATAAAGGATCATCCTACATCTAAAACAAAAGTGGTGATCAATCTTTGTGATGGCGATGAACTAAATGACGTGCCCGGTCTATCGGTAATTGCCGAGCTAGAAAGACACGATCTAATATATACTGGTTCTGACGATTATTTTTATAAGATCACGACATCAAAGATTCCCATGAAGGCAGCCTTTGATAACTATAAGGTACCGACACCAGCCTGGAAGGTAGTGCAGCCAAACGAAGTAAAACCAAAGGCGATCTTTGAGGAAATTGGCGATGTATTAATTGTAAAGCCTGCTATTTCTGCTGGAAGCATGGGCTTGAGTGTAAAAAACGTAGTTAGTAATGAAGCCGAGTTCTCCTCTATTATTAATGAAATGCAGTCTGGCTATCGCGGTTGGAAGTTAGATACGGGTGGTCTTTTTGTAGAACAGTTTATCAATGGCCGCGAGTTTACCACATTAGTTGTAGGTTCCTCTACTCATCCCGATGCCATTCATTTTTATCCTCCAGTAGAAAGGGTTTTTCATTCTTCATTGCCTGAGAAGGAGCAGTTTTTATCGTTTGATAGACTGTGGGAGACATATGATAAAGAAAGTCCAATGCCGAATAGCGGTGTTTTATATAATTATTGCGAGCCGGAAAATGAGTTAGTACCCATGCTGAAGCAAATTAGCTTGCAAGCCTATCAATCAGTAGGAGGTATGGGCTATGGCCGGTTAGACATACGAATGGATAAGCAAACAGGTAAGTATTATGTCTTAGAAATCAATGCTCAATGTGGTTTAAGTGAAGACGAAAACTATACTTCTATCGGAGCGATTTTGCGGTTTGCAAAAAAATCGTTTACTTATTTAATAATTGAGATTATCGAAGATGGATTGACGCGTTATGGGGCAAAGCATAACGCTAAATTATAG
>JAYVBN010000344.1:0-2026 GCA_043750455.1 Bacteroidia bacterium
TTGGAAAACATTGGATTATCTATTTATATTAGCGGTTGCTTTGACTAAGACTATGAAACAAATGAAGCATTTGAAAGGACTATTTTTTTTGGTTGGCGGGTCGCTGATCATTTCCTCTTGTTCACTTTTTGGAAATAAGGGTGGTGGCAAACCTACAAACACAAATCCTGGGCAGATGAGTACCGCCACCGGACTAGCCTACAATGATGAAGACGGAGGCGGTTTTCAGGTAAGTCCTTTTGAAGGACAGCCCGATGCACCCAATACGGTTTTCATTGAAGGCGGTAGAGCCATAATGGGTTCTTTTGAAGAAGATGTTATGTCATCCCGAGACAACGTAGAGCGAACAGTGTCTGTGGCTTCTTTTTATATGGACGAAACAGAGATTGCCAACATTCACTGGCTTGAATACATGCACTATCTGGCTAAAGATTCTTCGCAAGAAGTATATTCCAGAGCCTTGCCTGACACACTCGTATGGAAAGGCAAACTTGCTTTTAACGATCCATACGTTGATCATTATTTGAGATACCCTGGCTTTCGTTACTTCCCCGTTGTGGGTGTTAGCTGGAAGCAAGCTAATGACTATGCTGTTTGGAGAACCCGTGCTGTAAACGTTGAACTTGCAAAGGGTGCTGGAGAGGAATACGCTGAAACAGATGGTCGCATTCCCCTTGAATCAGGTATTGTTGTGCCTGCTTATAGATTGGCTACGGAAGCTGAATGGGAATATGCCGCACAGGCAATGTTAGGAACGCAATGGGTAGAAGAATTGCAAACCCATCAGCGCATTTATCCGTGGGATGGTCACGCTCTTCGTAATCCTTTTGGAAACCAAATGGGATTTTTCCTTGCCAACTTTAAACGTGGCCGCGGTGATTACGCAGGTATTGCCGGCCGATTGAATGATGGTGCTTTGATCACTTCTTATATATATGAGTTCCCTCCAAATGATTACGGTTTATATAACATGGCCGGAAATGTGAGTGAGTGGGTCATGGATGTTTATCGCCCTCTTTCGTTTCAGGATTTTGATGATTTGAATCCGATTCGTAGAGATGGTTTTTTAGATGAGGCAGCCGGTTCGCAAAACAAATACAATAACATAGAAAGGGATCCTACCGGATTCACTTCTTTAATTACAGATAGAGCCCGTGTATATAAAGGCGGCAGTTGGAAAGATGTGGCTTACTGGATGTCACCCGGAACAAGAAGATACCTTGACGAAGATTCTGCAACTGCAACTATTGGTTTCCGTTGTGCGATGATCAGGGCAGGATCTAATTACTAAGTTTACTCCTAAAAAATAAAAAAAAGCCTTCCTCCAAAAGGAAGGCTTTTTTATTGTGCCTCTGCTATGCAGGCAATACTTAACTCCGAACAGTTACTTTTTTGAAGATGGATACCGCACGCTTCCAGTGTTGCACCTGTTGTAATAACATCATCGACTAATAGAATCCTTTTGCTTAAAATTTTTTCTGCAGCAACTACACCAAAAACATCTTTCACGTTTTCCCATCGATCTAATTTCGACTTTCGCGTTTGTGTCGATGTCCTCCTTCTCCGTATTGAAATACTTTCATCCCATGGAATGCCTAACGAACTGCTTAAGCCTTCTGCAAACTTGGCGCTTTGATTATAGCCTCGTTTTCTCCTTCGCGAGTTGTATAGCGGCACAGGAACAATCAAATCAAATTCATTTTCAAAACCTTGCTCTCGCAGTTCCTTACCATAAAGCATTCCTATCCGAACGCCAATTTCTGGATGATTGTTATATTTTAATTGATGAAGCAGGTGTTGAACAATTCCACTTTTTCTGAACTTCAAAAAAGCCCAGGCGTGTTTGACATTGATCCTGCCGAATAGCTTGTCCTCAATTGGATTGTTGGCCTGGCAGTGATAATTTGTCTTCGGTAGCTCAGAAAGGCATTGTGTGCAAAGAATATCTTCCCCTTTAACAAGAGCCTCTGAGCAACCCAAGCAGCAATGGGGGAAAAATAAAGATATAAAATCTGAAATGGCACTC
>JAYVBN010000345.1:0-8089 GCA_043750455.1 Bacteroidia bacterium
CAGGTAAACCGAAAGCCATCAGGCAATGCCTGGATGCGGTTTTCCCAGCCATTCCGTATTGCATTGATCTTATGGAAGGGCCATTTATAGAATGTAACGAAGAAATCATAAAGGTATTTAGACCTGAAAATGGGCGATAAAGGGAGATAATAAATTTAATTCAAATTCAGGGATTACATCACTGAAAAAAAGAATATGGCAAAAATAAAATACTACTACGATACAGAGACGTGTAAGTACGAACGAGTTCGTACCACCAAAAGCGATATCGTTTTGAATACGTTAGGAGTGATCTCACTAACGCTTGCCATGGCAGTTGGTCTTCTTATGGCATATAGTAATTACTTCGAATCACCAAAAGAACTTATTCTTAAAAATGAAGTGAAAGAACTTGAATTCTACTATGAGAATCTTGAAAAAGAGATTAAACGGATGGATCAGGTTCTTGCTGACATGGAGCATAGGGATGATAATATTTATCGTGCAGTGCTTGGGGCAGAGCCTATTGAAAAATCCATTCGCGAAGGAGGTGTAGGTGGAGCCGATCGATATGAAGATATTAAAAATAAAGATATCATTCATGAAGAATTTATTCTGAAACTTCACACTAATGTTGACAAGCTCAGAAGAAAAGTTTACATCGAATCAAAGTCGCAAGATGATGTTGTTCAACTGGCCGAGAAGAAAGAAAAATTGTTTGCCGCCATACCCGCCATCCAGCCTATTTCAAATAAAGAGTTGATAGCTCTCGCTTCAGGATTTGGATTGCGCATTCACCCTGTGTATAAAGTGAAAAAAATGCACACAGGCATTGACTTCGCTGCACCTATTGGAACTCCTATTTATGCTACAGCAGATGGAGTAATCGATCAACTTGATGTGAGTTTTAGTGGCTACGGAAAAAAAGTTGAAATTGATCATGGCTTTGGCTACCGCACCCGATATGCACACATGCATGGCTTTACGGTTCGCAATGGACAACATATAAAGCGAGGCGAACTTATTGGCTATGTTGGCAATACAGGATTATCAACAGCACCTCATTTGCATTATGAGGTTTTTATCAATGGTCGACAGGTTAATCCGGTTTATTATTTCTTTAATGATTTAAATGCTGCTGATTACGAAAAAGTTATCGAGTTGGCATCTATCGAAAACCAATCACTTGGCATGTAGTTCGGTGGAGACGCAAGATTTTGTGTCTGTACATTTATATGATAGTCAAACCCGAAGGCCGTCCTCGGGTTTTTTATTGCCCGTCAGTCACCTTTGCGATTGAAGGAAGCATTCATAACTTAGCAAGAAGTTTATTTAAGACAATGAAGAAAATTGTATTTCTGATTGCATTTGGAGCCATCACCACATCGCTCTTAGGTCAAGGGTGTAGCGATGCAGGCTTTTGCACCATGGGTGCCATGAAACCCGATCAACCTTTCAATAAAAAGGTAGCTCTAAAACTTCGCGCGATTGATCTGAATTTCTATCGCGGCACCACCTCCCTCACTCCTGTCATTTATGTGGCCACGGCAGATATGAGTTTTAGCATAAACTCCAAAAATTCTGTTCAGATAAAATTGCCTTACCAGGCTATCACAGGTCGACTTGCCAATACTTCGGGTATGGGTGACGTATCTTTATGCTATACGCGAAATATGTATACCTCCGATCAGTTTGACCTCAATCTTTCCTTAGGAGGAAAAATACGTTCCAATAAATCTGACAAATCATCAGATGAGGGCTTTCCACTTCCAATGTATTATCAAACCAGCTTAGGTACATATGATCTTATTTCAGGATTATCACTAATCAACCGCAAGTGGTTATTCGCAACAGGAATTCAAGTACCTCTAAATCAAAACAACAATCAGTTTTTATGGGGTGCATGGGCAACCAGCGATGAAGAACCCGATTATATTAAAAAGTACGCGAGGGCTAAGGAACTCAAGCGAGGGATTGATGTGATGTTGCGCATCGAACGAAACTTTCGCTTTTCAAGATTAAATTTTACGATGGGATTACTACCTATTTATCGGATTACGAACGATGAAATTTCTTTGAAAAATCCCTTGACAGGTGAATTTGAGAGGGTTAAACCAGATGGTGCTAAAGGTCTTGCCATGTCTGGCATTTTTACAACGGGATACAGTTTTAATGCGCAATCAGGGATAAAGCTTTTACTAGGCCGCAAGTTTGTACAACGTTCAGAAAATCCGGATGGACTTACCCGAGAATTTGTTACTTCCTTCACCTACTACTATCGCTTTAAAGCATGAAGAAGATACTATGCTGTCTGATTCTCATGCTTGCATTTATTTCTTCACAAGCACAAAGTGGTAATCTAGTATTCTCAAAAATAGATTCACTCATCAGCACCAGCGATTTTGAAAGCGCATTGCAACTTATTGAATCAAAATTGCCAACAGCTAAAAATTCAGAAGAAAGCATTTGGCTAAAAGCGAAAAAGGCTGAGTCACTTACGTCTCAAGGCAATTTATCGGAGGCAGAAATTTTACTAAATACCCTAAGTCCGCTTGATAAGAGTCTGGAGCTGCAAGGGATGATTTTAACCAATATTGGTTATCTGTATTTGAATAAAGGGAGAAATGATCTTGCCTTGCAGAATCTGGAAGAAGCTTTGAATAAGTTTCAACAATCAAACACCAGAGATACCAAAGAAGGTGCAAGGTGCCTCTCAACATTGGGGTTAGTATATAGCAGCACCGGTAAATACAAACAGGCCGAGAGCAATCAAAATATTGCGCTTCAAATACGATTGAAAATTTTTGGAGATCAATCCGAAGAAGTAGCCGCATCGTACAATGACTTAGGTCTAGTCTACAGTCAAACTGATCCGGACAAGGCCTTGGAATATTATGAAATGGCTCTTCCTATTTATCAAAAACTACATGGCAAAGATCATTTTAAGATAGCCATTGCCAGCACCAACATCGGGCTGATGTATACCAGTTTGGAATTGTATGGTGACGCCATCAATAACTTTGAAACGGCACTTTCTATTTGGACAAAAATCTATCCGAATGGCCACCCGAATGAAGCCATCACCCTCCTCAACCTCGGTCGCACGTATGGGCAAATGAGAAACCAAACGGCAAGCCTGGAGTATTCGGAAAAAGCACTGGCTATTTACAAAAAATACTTTGGCACAAAGCATTCTGACATTTCACAAACTCTTAATCAGATCGGGAACTTAAGACTGGTTCAAAATAATTATGACCTTGCCCTTCAAAATTTTCATCAGGCAATTGTTGCAAACTCTCCTCATTTTGAAAGCCTGGATATTTCTAAGAATCCTTCTATAACAGATTATTACAATGCCAAGGTTCTTTTATACTCCTTGCGATACAAAGCACAGGCTCTAGAGGAAAAGCATTATAGGGAAACATTGAAATTTGACGACCTCAAGCTTGCGCTTGCCTGTCTGTTTTCTTGCGACTCACTCATTGATGATATCCGCCATCATAGCACAGATGAAAGTGACAAACTTGCATTGGGCGAACTATCCAATGAAGTGTATGAAGATGGCGTACGCGTTTCACACGCTATGAGCGAAATGGTTTTGAAACCTAAGATGTATAAAGAAATAGCATTTTATTTTGCAGAGAAGAGCAAGTCCGCAGTATTACAGGAATCTATTGCCGATTCAGACGCTAAATCTTTTTCTGGGATACCCAATAATATGTTGGATGAAGAGAAAAGTTTGAAATCTCAAATTGCTCTGTTAACGCAAAAACTGGCGCAAAAGCCCGCAGCCGATGAAGAGCAAAAACTAAGAGGTACTCTTTTCAATTTAGATCGGGAATACAATTCGTTCATTAAGAAACTTGAACAGGACTACCCCAACTATTTCAACCTTAAGTTTAATCAAAGCTCACCTACCGTCACCGACATACAAAAGCAGTTAGATGCAAAGAGTGCTTTGTTGAGTTATTTCATTGCAAGTAAACGCCTTTACATTTTCATCATTACCCAGAAAAAATTTGAAATAAAGAATCTCACGTTGCCGGAAGATTTCGATCGATATACGAAAGGGCTGAACAATAGTTTGTTTTACAATGACCTTACCATCTACAGACAATCGGCAATCCCACTCTCCCGACTATTGATTCCCCACTTACCGGCTGCTATTAAAGAACTTGTTATAATTCCAACAGGCCGGTTGGGAACACTTCCATTTGAAGCCTTGATCAGTCATAAAATAAAATCTGAGGACTTTAAATCAATACCTTTTCTTGTGAAACGTTTTGCCATTAGTTACGAGTTTTCTGTTGGGCTCTTATCACAGAAATCAAAATCAAAAAATAACAATGAGTCGCCCTCGATTTTTTTATGTGCGCCAATTAAGTTTCCTGATAAAGATGATTTGAATGAATTGCCAGGGACAGAATCAGAAGTCAATACTATTGCCAGCTTATTTACAGGTAGTTCTTCAGTGGCCAAGTTTGAAGATGCCAGCGAATCGCTGATTAAATCAGGCACATTATCTAATTACAACTATCTGCACTTTGCTACGCATGGGATTGTGGATGAAGCCGATCCGGAGCTGTCCAGAATCTTTTTAAATAATAGCAAAGCAGAAGACGGCAACCTCTTTGCAGGGGAAATTTATAACCTCGACCTCAACGCCAATCTTGCCGTGCTTTCTGCTTGTCAGACGGGTCTGGGAAAATTCTCTAAAGGTGAAGGGGTGATTGGTCTTTCCAGAGCATTGGTATATGCCGGTGCAAAAAATATTATAGTCTCTTTCTGGAGCGTTGCCGATGAATCTACCTCTCAACTGATGACTAATTTTTATACGATCCTTCTGAAAAATAGAAACCAGGGTTTCAGCGCAACCCTTCAGCAAGCCAAAGTAAAAATGATCAACGAAGGCAAATATGCTGCCCCTTATTATTGGGCACCGTTTGTCTTAATCGGACAATAGTTATCTTAGTAACAATAACTGTGTATTCTTACTCATAAATGAACTAAACTCTTCAATAATCCGTATATCATAAAAGTTTTGTAGGTTTGTACTGCAACTAATGAATTCAATCCGCTCCATAGTATCCATCTTTCTGGCAAGTATCGTGCTGATTGCCTCTATCGGAGTTACCATTAATTTTCACCTTTGTGCAGGACAAGTGCAGTCATTAGCTCTTTTCATAAAAGCTAAGGCATGCAAGATGGACATGCCAAAAACCTGTCATAATGAGGAGCATGCATCAAAACGCAAAGGCTGCTGCCAGGAAGAAAGCTTGGTGTTAAAAGGAAAGGAAACAAATGCTGAAGTAAAAACGGCAACTCAACTAACTCCTTCATTCAACCTGATTTCGGTTATTCTTCCAGTATTATATTCCATCATTGATTTAGATTCTGTTGCCACCCCACAGTACGCGCATTACAAGCCTCCATTGATAGAACAGGACATTACTGTACTTGTTCACTCCTTCCTTATTTGATTTTAAAATAGTCAACAATTTCAGCAAACCTTTTCGGTTCTGAAATCTTATTTGTCATGTCTTAACTTCAGACACATGACTTATTACAATAGACTATTTTGCCATGATTCAAAACTTAATTTCATTATCACTTCGCAATAAATTTTTCGTGTTGCTCATTTCAGCCGGATTATTTGCGTGGGGTGTCTATTCTGTTCAAGTAAATAAAATAGACGCAATCCCGGATCTTTCGGAGAATCAAGTGATCGTTTTCACGGAATGGATGGGACGCAGTCCGCAGATCATCGAGGATCAAATCACATATCCATTGGTCACCAACCTTCAGGGGCTTCCGAAAGTAAAATATGTACGTGGCGCTTCCATGTTTGGAATGAGTTTCATCTATGTCATTTTTAATGACAACGTTGATATTTATTGGGCTCGCCAGCGAGTGTTGGAAAGATTGAGCTCCGCTAATGACTTATTGCCGTCTGGAGTTACCCCTACTCTTGGTCCGGACGGAACAGGGGTGGGTCATATTCTATGGTACACGCTTGATGCTCCTGAAATGGATCTGGGTGAACAACGTGCCATTCAGGATTGGTATGTGAAGTTTGCCTTGCAGAATGTTTCTGGTGTAAGTGAGGTAGCGTCCTTCGGAGGATTTGAAAAGCAATATCAGGTAACTGTTGATCCCAACAAACTTACTTACTATGGATTGTCTGTTCCTGAAGTCATTCAATCTATTCGCGACAATAACAATGAAGCCGGAGGACGCAAGTTCGAATTAAGTGATATTGGTTATATCATCAAGACCACCGGCTATCTCAAGTCGATCGAAGACATCGAAACCATTTCTGTGAAAACAGTGAATGCCACCCCTATTCGGATAAAAGATGTCGCCACTGTGCAAATGACAGGTGAAACAAGACTTGGCATTTTTGATTTGAATGGCGAAGGCGAAGTGGTTGGAGGGATCATCGTGATGAGATACGGAGAAAATGCCGATGAAGTGATTCATCATGTGAAAAATAAAATGGATGAAGTTGCTAAAGGATTTCCACAAGGGATGAAGTTTAACATTGTATATGACAGAAGTGGATTGATAGAAGAATCTATTTCTTCCATTAAGAAAACGTTGATCGAAGAAATGATTGTTGTCTCATTGGTGGTAATACTCTTTCTCTTTCACTGGAGAAGTGCCATCAGCATTATTATTCAGATACCCATCACGTTAGCCACTAGCTTTATTCTGTTGAACGCCTTTGGTATTTCCTCTAACATCATGTCGTTAACAGGTATTGCGTTGGCTATCGGAGTGATCGTAGACAACGGGATTATCATGGCAGAAAACTCGTATCGGAATCTTGCCATCCGTCAGGAGGAATTAAACAAACAATTAAATCCGTAACCATGTTTAACAGGATTTTAAAAAAGAAAAAAGATTATGTGGACATTCCTGCTGAAGAGCGGGAGGCCATCATCGAGAAATCAAGTAAGCAGGTTTCACGTGGAGTGTTCTATTCAACTATCATCATCATTGCGTCATTCCTGCCTGTGTTCATGCTCACCGGGCAAGAAGGAAAACTATTTCATCCATTGGCATACACAAAAACATTCATACTGATCGTAGATGCTTTCCTTGTCATCACGCTAGCACCCGTAATGATCTCTCTCTTTATGCGAGGCAAATTCAAGAATGAAAGAGCGAATCCATTGACAAGGGGACTTGAAAATATTTATGAACCCATTATCAGAGTCTGTATGAAATGGAGAAAGACAACCATCGGAATTAATTTGATTGCCCTTGCTGTAAGTGTACCCTTGATGCTCAGCCTCGGAAGTGAATTCATGCCACCGTTGGATGAGCAGTCTATTCTGTTTATGCCCGTAACGTTGCCAGATGTTTCCAATTCGGAAATCAAACGAATACTTCAGGTGCAGGATAAGATCATCAAGTCAGTTCCTGAAGTCGACAAAGTGTTAGGTAAAGCAGGCAGAGCCAACACACCAACTGACAACTCCCCCATCAGTATGATTGAAACAATCATAATGCTGAAGCCAAAATCAGAATGGCGCGAAGGCATCACAAAAAAAGACATTGTGAATGAACTCGATGCTAAACTTCAAATACCAGGTGTAGTTAATGGTTGGACACAGCCCATCATTAACCGGATCAACATGCTTGCCACGGGTATTCGTACAGATGTAGGCATAAAAATTCATGGTCAAAATTTGGATACGATCTATGCGGTATCAGAACGAGTGAAGAAATTGATGGAAGGGATACCAGGAGTTAACGATTTATATGTGGAGCCTATCACAGGAGGTAAATATTTGTTGATTGATATTGATCGGAAAAAAATCGGTCGATATGGATTAAGCATACAAGATGCAAACGTGTTGGTTGAAACAGCCATTGGAGGAACGCCATTGGCAAACACAATTGAAGGTCGTCAACGTTTTTCAATCAACGTTCGCTTGCCACAAGATTACCGAAACAGCATTGATCGGATTAAACGCATTCCTGTAAAGACTCCTTCTTTCGGAACCATTCCATTGTCTGCTGTTGCAGAAATCAGATTTGAAAATGGTCCACCCATGATTTCATCTGACAATGCAATGCTTCGTGGAGCGGTTTTGTTTAATGT
>JAYVBN010000346.1:0-15181 GCA_043750455.1 Bacteroidia bacterium
CTCTGGGGAACAAGTGTTGGCGGCCGCGAAACATTGAATTCGATGGGGCAACTCCCGGAAGCAGCATGGCCTACCCAGGTAACAAAGCAAGGAAGTGAAGAAGTGAAACTTGGATTTGAAAAAGGAGAACTGATCTCAGTAAACGGGAAAAAATTTACGCACCCAACCGAAGCGATCCATTATCTTCAGTCTCTTGCCGGGCCTTACGGGATTGGCAGGGACATTCATGTCGGAGATACTATCATTGGTATTAAAGGGCGCGTTGGTTTTGAGGCTGCTGCTCCACTCCTTATAATAAAAGGACATCATACTTTAGAAAAACATGTGCTTACCAAATGGCAATTAAACTGGAAAGATCAGTTGGCGCAGTTTTATGGCAACTGGCTGCATGAAGGTCAATATCTGGATCCCGTCATGCGCGACATTGAAGCTTACCTGACCAGCACACAAAATAATGTGACCGGAGAAGTTTCCATAACACTTTACCCTTACCGTTATCAAATCAATGGAATAGAATCGAAATATGATCTGATGTCGTCTAAGTTTGGAAAATACGGTGAAATGAATTTAGGATGGACCGGGGACGATGTGAGAGGGTTCTCCAAGATATTTGGAAACCAGACAATGATTTATCAACAGGTTAAAGAAGAAGCAGAGAAAAAAAAGTAATAAGCTGAAAGTAAAAAGTGTTGAATCTACTTTAAGCTTTAAACTTTCTGCTTACAGCTCTATAAAGAAATGGGAACAGTTAATAAAATAAAGGCAGGAATAATTGGCGGAGCCGGTTACACGGGTGGCGAAACCATTCGGTTGTTGCTTAATCATCCTCATGCAGAGTTAGCATTCGTTCAGAGTAGAAGTCAGGCCGATAAGTCTCTCTATGAAGTTCATACTGATTTGCTTGGCGAAACTTCACTAAAGTTCTCTTCGGAATTTGATAAAGCTGTTGATGTACTTTTCCTGTGTCTTAGCCACGGAGAAAGCAAAAAGTTTTTGACAGAAAATAAGTTCCCAGCCAGCACACGAATCATTGATTTGGGAAATGATTTTCGTTTGGGAGATAAAGCTGGTGATCGTGAGTTTGTCTATGGTCTTCCTGAATTTCAACGCGATAAAATTAAGTCAGCAAAGAACATTGCTAACCCAGGCTGTTTCGCGACTACAATTCAACTTGGATTATTGCCATTAGCGAAAGCGGGATTACTCAAAGAGGTTCATACAACAGGCATAACCGGCTCAACAGGTGCGGGACAGAAACTTCAAGACTCCACACATTTTACCTGGCGTGCTAATAACATCTCCGCTTACAAAACATTGACACACCAACATCTGGGAGAGATAAATCAAGCCTTAAAAGCATTACAGACTGGTTTTAATGAATCTATAAACTTTGTTCCGTGGAGAGGGGATTTTACCCGAGGGATATTTGTCACCTCGGTTTTAAATTACAATCTCAGCATTGAAGCGGCAATCAAACTCTACAAAGAGTATTATTCTTCTCACCCGTTCACACATGTTTCAGATTCAATGATCGACATTAAGCAAGTCGTGAATACTAACAAGTGCCTGATCTATTTGGAGAAGGTTGGAAATAAACTAGCGATACACTCAGTTACCGATAACTTATTGAAAGGTGCAAGTGGGCAGGCCATTCAAAATATGAATTTGATGTTTGGCTTTGAAGAGGCGGCTGGGTTGAAATTGAAGGCCAATATATTCTAAACATTGTGCCTTCGTGTCTTAGTGGCAAAGATTACAGCCACCAAGTCACTAAGTCACAAAGAAAATTAAAGCAATGAAACTATTTGATGTATATCCCCTCTTTCCTATCGAGCCGATAAAGGCACAAGGCTCCTGGCTATGGGATAAGGAAGGAAAAAAATACCTGGATCTCTATGGAGGACATGCGGTGATCTCCATCGGTCACAACCATCCTCATTTTGTCGAAGCATTGAAAAATCAATTGGATAAAATCAGTTTTTATTCAAACAGCGTAAAGAATTCAATGCAAGAAAAACTGGCGGAAAAACTGGGCCAGTTATCAGGCTATCCCAACCACCAGTTGTTTTTATGTAACTCAGGCGCAGAAGCTAACGAGAATGCCCTGAAGTTGGCTTCTTTTGTAAATGGAAGAAAAAAGGTAATTGCTTTCAAGAAAGCATTTCATGGTAGAACATCGGGAGCCGTGGCGGCAACAGACAACCCTAAAATTATTGCGCCATTTAATGCAGGCCATGAAATTATTTTTCTTCCACTCAACGACAAGCAAGCTTTTCTTGAAGCGATTAATAAGGATATTTCTTCTGTTATTATAGAGGGCATTCAAGGTGTTGGTGGAATTCATTTTCCATCTCATTCATTCCTTCAACTCTTATCTAAGAAATGTAAAGAGGTTGGAGCGTTGCTAATTTTAGATGAGGTACAGTCTGGTTACGGAAGAACCGGAAAGTTTTTCGCTCACCAGTTTTCAGGTATTGATGCCGACCTTATTACCATCGCCAAAGGAATGGGCAACGGTTTTCCAATTGGTGGGGTACTGATCCATGCTGACATTAAACCCTGGAGTGGAATGTTGGGTACAACATTTGGAGGCAATTATTTAGCGTGTGCTGCGGCACAATCCGTGTTGGAAGTTATCGAACAAGAGAACCTCATGCAGAATGCAGCTGATCTGGGAAAATACTGGATTGATCAGTTACACTCTTTCCCTTCCATTCTGGAAGTCAGAGGTGAAGGTTTAATGATTGGTTTTGACTTGCCTGATTCCTTAGCTTCGCTCAGAAAAGATCTTTTGTTCAAACACAATATGTTCACGGGTGAAGCCAAACCCAATACAGTTCGATTGCTGCCTTCGCTAGCGTTATCCAGGCATGAAGCTGATCTATTTTTAGAAGCGTTGACAGCAGAATTAAAACAGACTGTTTCCTTATGAATCAATTCCTTTCGGTAGAAGATGTCCGTGATTTTCCACAGCTCGTTCAAAATGCGCTTGCTTACAAAGCAGCACCCTTTAAAGACAGTCAGTTGGGATTGAACAAAAGATTGGGAATGCTTTTTCTTAATCCCAGCATGCGCACTCGCATCAGCACACAAGTAGCAGCCAAAAATCTGGGTATGGATGCCATCGTATTTAATGTAGGGCAAGACGGTTGGGCACTTGAATTTGAAGACGAGGCTATTATGAGTGGCTCCACTGTTGAGCACGTGAAGGAAGCGGCTCCAGTGCTGGGTCAATATTTTGATATACTGGGCATACGAACATTTCCATCGTTGAAGAACAAGGAAGATGATTACAGTGAGCTATACATCAAGCAGTTTATAAAATATTCCGGAATTCCCGTACTAAGCCTGGAGAGCGCCACCTTACATCCACTCCAAAGTTTGACAGACATCATTACTATTACAGAAACCTTTAAGAAAAAGAAGAGACCAAAAATCGTATTGACATGGGCACCCCACGTAAAGGCTTTGCCACAATGTGTTGCCAATAGTTTTTCGCAGTGGATCAACGCATGGGGCGAGGCAGACTTCGTGATTACACATCCTGAAGACTACCAGTTGGATCCCAAATTTACAGATGGCGCAAGGATTACCCATGATCAAAACGAAGCGCTCACTGATGCGGACTATGTCTACGTTAAAAACTGGAGCACCTATACCGATTATGGTAAAATTTATTGCAACGATCCCACCTGGATGTTGTCTAAGAAAAAGTTAAAACTTACGGACAACGCTAAAATTATGCATTGCTTGCCCGTGAGAAGAAATGTAGAGTTGAGTGACACCGTACTTGACAGTAAAAATAGTATCGTTACGCAACAAGCTGGCAACAGAGTGTGGGCGGCACAGGCCGTATTAGCAGAATTATTAAAAAAGTAAGATCATTGCTATGAATAAACTATACATCATCAAGATTGGTGGAAATGTGTTGGACGATGAAAAATCATTAAGAGAATTCTTAAAGAACTTCTCTGCCATACACGAGCCAAAAATTCTCATTCACGGAGGTGGAAAGATCGCTACCAAACTTGGGGATAGGCTAGGAATTGAATCAACCTATGTGAAGGGTCGCAGAATCACAGATGAACCCACATTGGATTTAGTCACGATGGTCTATGGCGGATTGGTGAACAAGCAAATTGTGGCGCAGCTTCAATCCCTTGGATGTAATGCAATGGGATTGACCGGTGCGGATGGAAATATGATCAAAGCCACTAAGCGTCCAGTAGGTGAAATTGACTACGGCTTTGCCGGTGATATTAATGTGGATAGCGTTAACTCAACATTGCTCTATTTTTTATTAAAGCAAAATGTTATACCCGTGTTTGCTCCGCTTACTCACTCAAACGGATCTATGTTAAATACAAATGCTGATACCATTGCTTCAGTCTTGGCGATTTCACTCAGTAAACATTTTGATGTGCGATTGATTATGTGCTTCGAAAAACCAGGCGTATTAAAAGATGTTAACGATTCTGGTTCAGTTATCCGACAATTGAATAAAACACAATACGAAAAATTTTTAAAGGAAGGATCTTTCCATGATGGCATTCTTCCAAAACTTGAAAATGCCTTCACAGCTATTCAATCGGGCGTAAAAGAAGTTTTGATTGGAGAACATACTCATCTGATTGCGAATACAGGTTATGAAACAATCGGTACTTTAATAACACTTTCGTGAACCAGAGACTACAAGATATTGCCATTGAACTGCTTAAGCAACTGATCGCAACTCCTTCATTCAGTCGAGAGGAAGATAAGACTGCTGAATTATTAATTACTTTTTTTAATCAACAGGGAATTACAACTAACCGGAAAGGCAATAATATTTGGGCTATTAACCAACACTTTGATGGTTCTAAGCCCACTATCCTATTAAATTCACATCATGATACAGTGAAGCCTAATCCAGGGTACACTCACGATCCATTCTCACCCACTATTGAAGATGAAAAACTTTATGGTTTGGGAAGCAATGATGCAGGCGGACCATTAGTATCCTTGATTGCAACATTCCTTCACTTCCATGATAGAAAAGACCTTAAATACAACATTGTATTTGTTGCTTCTGCAGAAGAAGAGATTTCCGGCACGAATGGAATCGAACTGGTTTGGAGTGATTTACCCCAAATTGATTTTGCAATAGTAGGTGAGCCTACGCTCACTGACATTGCTGTGGCAGAAAAGGGTTTGTTGGTGTTGGATTGTGTGAGCAAAGGTAAAGCAGGACACGCTGCTCGTGAAGAAGGCGTCAACGCCATTTATGAGGCACTGAAAGATATTGATTGGTTTCGGAACTATCGTTTCTCTAAAGTTTCAACTTCGTTGGGCGAAATTAAAATGTCGGTCACCGTTATTAATGCTGGCCAGGCACACAATCAAGTACCATCCGAATGCAAATTCACAGTTGACATTCGAGTAACAGATGCTTATTCATTGGAAGAAGTATTGGAAACAGTAAAGCAAAATGTTTCTTGTTCGGTCAATGCCCGTTCACTAAGATTAAGATCATCTGGTGTTTCACAGGATCATCCACTAGTGAAGGCGGGTGGCAAACTTGGTAAAAAATTATATGGATCACCCACGACATCCGATCAGGCACTTATTCCAGTTCCCTCCATAAAGATGGGACCGGGAGATTCCGCAAGGTCGCACAGTGCTGATGAATTTATATTGACAAAAGAAATTGAAGAAGGGATTAATAGCTATATTTCTCTATTATCAGAAGTAATTGTATGAACAACACAATCAAAATACTAAAATCAGAAATTCTATCTGATAATTGGTACACACTCAGAAAAATAACCTTTGAAAACCATCATAATGGCGAAGTAAAAACGCAAAGCAGAGAAGCTTATGATCGTGGCAACGGTGCCACTATTTTACTTTATAACAAACAGCAAAAAACTGTAGTCTTAACAAGACAATTCAGACTACCCACCTTTATTAACGGAAACGAGTCAGGGATGCTTATTGAAGCCTGTGCCGGACTATTAGATAAAGACAATGCCGAAGATTGCATTCGCAGAGAGACAGAAGAAGAAACAGGGTATAAAATAAAAGATGTTCGCAAGATTTTTGAAGCGTACATGTCGCCAGGTTCCGTTACGGAGATACTTTATTTCTTTATTGCCGAATACACCAAGGAGATGAAAGAAAGCGAAGGCGGTGGTGTAGATGAAGGTGAGAACATTGAAGTGTTGGAGTATAAATTTGATCAGGCATTAAAAATGATGGAGACAGGCGAGATAAAGGATGGAAAGACCATTATGTTGTTGCAATATTTACAGATTCACAAATTGATGTAATTCAGACTAAGGTTACCAGTTACCGGTTGCCAGATACCAGATGAAAAGTTATAGAGACTTAGACATTTACACTGAATCAAAAAGATTAGCCATTGAGGTTCCCAAAATGAGCTTGAGACTCCCAAAGCTAGAACTTTATGAAGAGGGCAGTCAAGTGAGACGTTCATCAAAATCAATTACGTCAAACATTGTAGAAGGATATGGAAGACGGAGGTGGAAAGCTGACTATATCAAACATTTGACATATGCCCAATCAGAATGTGATGAAACAATACTACATCTTGATTTTCTCTTCGAAACAGGTTCCTGGAAAGATGAATCGTTCTATCTCCAATTAAAGACTCAATATGATACCCTCAGCAAAAGAATAAATAAGTTCATCCAATGGGTTGAAGAAAACTTAAATCAATAACTAATATTGTATTCCAGTTCCGATCTACCGGAAACTGGTAACAGGAAACCGGCAACCAACTATGAAACTCTGGCAAAAAGATAAAGACTCACTTCAGGAAGTAACACGCTTCACGGTTGGCAAAGATCGCGAAATGGATTTGCATCTTGCTTCATTTGACGTTTTGGGTTCTTTAGCTCATATACAAATGCTGGAAACAATTGGTTTACTTAAGAAGGACGAGCTCAAAACCTTGCAAGCAGAATTAAAGAATATCTACCAGCAAATAGCCAAAGGAGATTTTAAAATTGAAGAAGGCGTTGAAGACATTCATTCGCAGGTAGAATTACTACTTACCAAAAAACTTGGAGAAGTTGGAAAGAAAATTCACAGTGGTCGTTCTCGAAATGATCAGGTATTGTTAGATGTTAAGTTGTTCTTAAGGAGCGAAGTCCAGCAACTAACACAAGCAGTTGAAAGTCTTTTTAATTTATTAATTAGTAAAAGTGAAGAGCATAAAAGCAAACTACTTCCAGGCTACACACATTTGCAGTTAGCCATGCCTTCGTCTTTTGGATTATGGTTTGGTGCTTATGCCGAAAGTTTGGTTGATGATTTGATTACACTTGAAGCCGCCTTTCGTGTTGTCAACAAAAATCCTTTAGGTTCCGCAGCTGGTTATGGATCTTCATTTCCACTCAATCGTACGCTAACAACACAATTGCTTGGCTTTGACGATCTCAACTACAATGTTGTATATGCTCAAATGGGACGCGGCAAAGCAGAGCGCATTGTTGCTCAAGCCATAGGAAACATCGCTGCCACATTGGCCAAACTTTCAATGGATGCCTGCTTATATCTCAATCAAAACTTTGCCTTCATCACATTTCCCGATGAGCTGACAACGGGGTCGAGCATTATGCCGCATAAAAAAAATCCGGATGTATTTGAACTGATCCGCGCCAAATGCAACAGCTTGCAAGCTTTGCCCAATGAACTTATTCTTCTCACTTCAAATCTACCATCAGGATATCACAGAGACTTACAACTTCTCAAAGAAAAACTATTTCCGGCCGTTGAAACGCTGAAAGATTGTCTTCAAATGGCAACGCTCATGCTCTCCAATATTCAGGTGAAGGAAAATATTTTGGAAGATGAAAAGTACAAGTTCCTTTTTAGTGTTGAGGAAGTAAACAAACTGGTGCTTTCCGGTGTTCCTTTCAGAGATGCTTATAAAAAAATAGGACAAAATATTGAAGCCAATAAGTTCAACTACTCAACAGACCTTAATCACACACACGAAGGAAGTATCGGTAATTTGTGCAATGACAAGATCAAGGCGAATTTTACTGAAGTGCTTTCAAAATTCAATTTCAAAAAAGCAACTGAGGCCTATCAGAAGCTTCTTGGAATTTAGAGCCAGTGTTGATAAAACTTACCTGAAACTTGTAACAAGAAATTTGAAACTGCACCTATGAGTCCTTCTTCCATACTTTATATCATCCTTGGAATTTCAATTGTAAGTTATCTCTTTGATCAATTTCTGGACTATCTTAATCTTAAAGCACAACGTAGAGACATTCCTTCAGAAATTGTCGCCTTCTACGATAAAGAAAAATATCAGAAGTCATTGGATTACCAGCGCGAGCAACAGCGGTTTTCCTTTTTTTCTTCTGCCTTCAGTTTTTCGCTTTCTCTGATCATGTTGGTATTAGGTGGCTTTGGTTGGTTGGATAGTGTACTTAGACCCTTACTTGTAAATGAAATTCTGCTAGCCCTTGCCTTCTTTGGTAGTATCATGATTGCATCTGACATTATTGGCATTCCTTTTCAATGGTATTCCACATTTGTGATCGAAGAAAAATATGGTTTTAATAAAACAACTGGCAAGACCTTCATTCTCGACAAACTAAAAGGCTATATTTTGGGTGCGGTAATTGGTGGAGTGTTGCTATCTGTGCTACTCTATCTCATTCAAACTATCGGGCCAAATTTTTGGATGTGGTTTGGATTAATTGCGGCCACTTTTATTCTGTTGGTCAATATGTTTTATGCTTCACTTTTCCTTCCTCTCTTTAATAAACTAACGCCATTAGGGGATGGAGACTTGAAAAATGCCATTGAGGCATTTGCTAAAAAAGTAAATTTTCCTCTTGATAATATCTTTATAATGGATGGATCAAAACGTTCCGCGAAAGCGAATGCCTTCTTTTCGGGTATTGGCAAAAAGAAGAAGATAGTCTTGTATGACACGTTGATTACGAATCACACCACAGAAGAATTGGTGGCCGTTTTAGCGCATGAAGTCGGTCACTTCAAAAAGAAACACATTGTTTGGAGTTATCTGATCTCCATTGTTCAGGTGTTTTTTGTGCTGTTTATATTATCACTCATGATTTTTAATGAAAACCTTTCACTTGCTCTTGGCGGCAGCGTGCAGGCAATTCACTTAAACCTTATTGCTTTTGGAATACTCTTCTCCCCTATTTCAGGTATTACCGGGTTGTTGATGAGCATGCTGAGTCGTAAAAATGAATTTGAAGCAGATGCATATGCCAAAGAAACATATGACGGAAGCGCTCTTTCAAATGCTCTTAAAAAGCTTTCAGTAGATTCATTAAGTAATCTCTATCCACATCCGGCTTACGTATTTTTTCATTACTCACATCCTCCGTTGCTTAAAAGACTTGAAGCACTAAACCGATCCTGACCATATAACAAGGGTCAAACATTGACTATAAAAAACTTCTCGGAATAAACTTTTCAAGATCAACAAATCGATATCCAAATGTTAAGCTTATTTTCAAATTTGAAGATGTAAAGTAGGTTGGATTCAGAGGAGTGTAGTTTATGTCTCCCGTTATATTCAGATTTAAGTACGTCCTGACTCCGTTATATCCAACATTAAGAGCCGCCACAGCAGCCCATTCAAAATTGGTATAAGTAAAATCACCCAGATTACCCTCATAAAAATTGAATGCCAATCCCGGTCCACCGAAAATCAATGGCGCGATATAAAATTTCTCACCAAAAGGGGTAACCGTAACTCCATAGCCGGGCATTACTAAAAAACCTGGCGCCTTAAGATACTCGAGGCCAACTTGATCGCCATACGTTTGAATGTTGTCGTAAGAGGAAGGAACCAATCCTGATCCAGCACCAAGTCCACGATAAAAAGGTTCTAGCCTAAGTAAAAAGGAACCGGCCGTTTTTCGTTGCAATTCATTTTGAAACATGGCCGCGCGGTAAGAATATTTTTGATGATTAAAAATGTAAGTAAGTTGCGCACTAACCCTAAACTGGTGGACATCTGCTTCTGATTTAAATCGATCCATCGGATCAACAGAAACCATTCCTTTTGTATCTGAGATTACGCCACGAACCGCAAATTTTCTTCCTGTATAGCTCAACGAAAATTTGAATTGATTCAGGTTTTCGCGATCTTCTTCCAGTAGCCTTGTTTTTGGCAATGAAAAAATTATGTCAGCATCCAGAATTTTATACGTAAGTCCTATCCCCACAAAATCATTTACATTGTTGAAAATAGAAGTTGGTATACCTGGATTGGCTTCATTCTTTGATCCATACTCAAGACTACCGCCTTGCGTTCCGTAAATTAGACGAACATCGTTGGGTTTCTCAAATTTCAAAACAAACGTGGAATCAACATCAATAGCGGAGCTATTTATAATTCCTATACTACTTTGCTGTTGTGCAATAGAAGGGTAAATACTTAACAGATTGAAGAGTAAACAAACAAATTTCTTTTCAGACATAAAAAAGGATGATCCAGGCACTTGAAAATACGAATTGCAATTTGAAGCATTTTACCCAAAGTGAAAAGGATTTGATTATTCAACGAGACATCTTAATTTAGCAATATATGTGGCAGTATTGGCGGGCATGGCTCGGTTGATAGGCTAAAGTAAAATAATATAAGCGGGAGTAGCTCAGTTGGTAGAGCATCAGCTTCCCAAGCTGAGGGTCGCGAGTTCGAGCCTCGTTTCCCGCTCATTTCTTAAGTCTTAGGTTTGATTACTGAAAACAAGTTGAATATGAAAAGAAGTTCATTCCTTAAAATGTCCCTGGCAGGTGCAGGATCGTTAATCGCAGGTCATCACCTGTTGGCCAACTCTTTTAATAAGAAAGCTTCGGCAAATAAAAGGGAACGGATGCTTCAATGGCTAGAGGGTAAATCAGAACCTGGTTATACTCCCGCTGCATTCTTCCTGCATTTTGACGATCAACATAAACTTGGAACCGCAGCCGCTGAAAAACATCTGGAGTATTTCCGTTATACAGATATGGATTTTGTAAAAATCCAATACGAACAGGAGTATACAGAAGTGAGTTTTCTCAAAAAACCGTCCGACTGGTCAAAGCTGAATCCAAGGAAATTAGATTTTTATGAACCTCAACTTGAGGCTGTGCGAAAAATAGTTGGTGCGGCAAAGAAGGATGCCTTAATTATGATGACGCTTTACTCACCGTTTATGTGGGCAGGACATTGTGCAACATTGCCAGTTTTAAAACAGCATCTGGAAGAAGACCCTGAAGCGGTGAAGCTTGGTTTGAATAATCTTATCGAAAGTCAATTGCTGTTTGTCAGAGCTTGCATTAAGATAGGTGTAGATGGTTTCTACATGTCCACACAAGGCTCTGAAGCCGGACAGTTCAATGATCCCAGGATTTTCACCAACTATGTAAAGCCCTTAGATTTAGTGGCCATGAAGGAGATTAGCTCAGCAACGCCTTTCAATATTTTGCATGTGTGCGATTACAATGCGCCTTATGCAAGTTATGATGCCGTGCTTGATTACCCCGGGCAAGTGGTAAACTGCAATCCTCAACTGACAGGAAAAAAACTTTCGTGGCCGGAAATATCGGGTATGTTCAAACGGCCATGTATGGGTGGCCTGGAAAGACTTGGCCTATTAGCCAATGGAACAGCAACACAGATTGAAGAAGAAGTACGTCATGTACTGATAGATGCTCCTAGACAATTTATACTAGGTGCCGATTGCACAGTGTCTGGCGATATTGACTGGAACAGACTTCGTCAGACTATTTCAGTAGCGCATAGTGTAGGGCGTTGATATACGGTGAAACTTATTTCAATTCAGCCTTGCCAAATATAACGGTGAACTGTTCGCACCACACCAACACAAATTTATAATCCGTTACATCAGGATTGTTTGGGATTTCATAGGATTGCTTTCCTTCAATTGATTTTAATTTTCCCAGGCTAATATAAGATGATGCCTTTTCATCTTTACTTAAATAGACTTTCAAATCAGGTCCATTTTGAGAGGAGTACGGATCGAGCAGTACGGTTTTCTTTCCCCCGCCTTCGTAAATAGCTGCCGTTCCACTTACTGTGTGTCCAACTCCAACCAACGTTCCACTTTTGATAAGAGTTGCAGTTGCCGGATTAAACGTGTCATCAACAGGCCCACTGGGTGTTCCTTCATCTTCCTTGCAAGAAGTGATGACGATAACAAAAAAGAGAATTAAAATTTGTTTCATGGTATTCTTATTTTAACGTTAGACTTACTCCTATTGTAAACAAACCTGATTTATTTCTAAACCTGTCATTTGGCTCAGGAAACTGCTGAACTTCAGTACTGGTTGTATACTCGGTAAACAAAAATTGGAACCCTGTTTTTATTGACAATTTTTCATTCACCTTGTACCTACCATAAAATTCGGAGTTCAATGTGCCTAAATCATTATCACTTACCAGCAAAAGATTAAAAGGCGTTGGCTTGCCGGTGGTATTCTGACCTTGAGAACCATTTATATAATTGCCACTCTTTTCTTGCCCTAAAGAAAATCCTATAACATCAATATTGAACCCGACATAAAATTTCGGGGTAATGAGATATCCAAAATTAATCATAGCATTTATAGCCAGGACTTGTGGTCTGGCAATAAGAAATGTATCCATATTGGCCGTAATATTTTCTTTAAAAAATACTCCTGGTCCGGTGCTTCCTGAAGTAAGTTTGGCGGGCGCTGTGCTGTAATATTGATTCGCTCCTACATAAGTGGTCAATCTCCCACCAAGCCCTATTTCAAATTTTTGTTTCCTGCCGAGTCTCCAATTATGAATGTAAGCCCCTGTTAAAGTGCCTTGCGAACCCCCAAAGGCTAATCCAAGTTCAATAGAATTGCTTGCATGTGACTGCTGTTGAGCAAATGAAGAGCTTATGAATAAACTAAGCACAAATAGAAAAACAAGCTTTCTAAGCATATTGGATGTTTCGAGACAAATATCGAAATAAACGATGCCCCGTCTTGTCGGCAAGGAGACAAACCTGTATCCATGATCCAAGCTTAACCCGAGTGTGGAACGTATTAAACTTCACTTCATAGACAAAATAATCTGAGCAGCACCTTGTAGATTATCTACCCTATAATCAGCCAGATTCTCGGGCTCCACCTCATCTCCTATTTGAATCGTCTTTATTCCCAGCACGCGAGCTGGAATAATATCTCTACCCCGATCGCCAATCATCCACGATGCTTGAATATCAATATTGAATTTTGCAATGGCCTTTTCAAACATAAGCGTCCCTGGCTTAGTTGCTAAGGATTTGGTAACCGTTCTATGATAGGGAGAGAAATAAAAATGATCGATCAGACCGCCACACTCCTTTTGAAAGTAATTGTGGCATTCTTCCACTTGTGCCTGAGTATAAATTCCTTTAGCAATGCCTGATTGATTGGTAACAACAACTAGCAGAAACCCTGATTTTTTAAGAGTTGCTAAAGCCTTTACGACACCATGAATGATTTTGAAATCCTCAACGCGATAAGTGTAGTTGGGATTATCCACATTTAAAACACCATCCCGATCTAAAAAGATACACTTTGTTTTCATATTCATAATCGCGAAAATACCCTCAAACTTCAAGCCTGCCAAATTGGTGCATCACGGGCTTTTATCTAGTTTTGCCCAACTGTGAAACCCACGAGCAACTCCCTTGTTATCATCCCAACCTACAATGAAAAAGAAAACATTGTGCTCATTATTGAAGCGGTTTTCTCATTAGCCAAGGCTTTTGACATCCTTATAGTTGATGATGGATCACCTGATGGCACAGCCGAAATTGTAAAAGGGCTTCAGGATCGATTCAATACACCTTTAGAAACCAAACTTCATCTGCTACAAAGAAAAGGCAAGCAAGGGCTAGGCACTGCATACCTTACCGGTTTTAAGTACGGCCTTCAAAGCGGTTATGAATTTATTCTCGAAATGGATGCCGATTTTTCTCATGACCCAAAAGAACTAGTCAATCTTTATCTTTCTTGCGCAGATGGTGGACAGGATTTGACAATTGGATCTCGGTACATAACGGGAGTGAACGTAGTAAACTGGCCCATTGGCCGTGTGCTACTCTCCTATTTTGCGAGTTCCTACGTGCGGTTTATCACGCGCATGAATATTCAAGATACTACCGCAGGGTTTGTTTGCTATCGCAGAAAAGTATTAGAGACTTTGCAACTAGACAAAGTAAAGTTTGTTGGTTACGCTTTTCAAATCGAAATGAAATTTCTCACGTGGAAATATGGATTTAAGTTGAAAGAGATTCCTATCATATTCACAGAACGTACACGCGGCCAATCTAAAATGTCGGCAGGTATTTTCAAAGAGGCTTTCTTTGGCGTCATGCAGATGACTATTCAAAGTTGGTTTAAGAAATACAACAAGGCTTCCGCCTGACAATCGCAATCATCCAAAATGACGTTCAACCGCTTTGAGCCTGATATTGAGTTGCGAAACCTAGTGGAGTGGTATTGGATTGCGGAAGAGGATGACCCCACACCAGTTCAACAGAAAATAATACCTGATGGATTTCCAGAAATCATTTTCCACTATGGCGATCCATATAAAATAAAGCTTGGCGAAGAATGGAAACTTCAATCTCAAAGTTTATTTGCGGGACAGATTACGAAATTCTTTTATCTAGAAAACACCGGCATATCTGGAATGGTAGGAATAAAATTCAAACCATCGGCTCCTGCACAATTATTTGGGCTAATGATGAGTGAGTTTACCGATAAGGTGCTTATGCTAAAAGCCATCCTTGGCAAAAAACTTGATCCCATTGAGCATGGACTCCGGGCAACACGCGATCACAGAAAGATGATTAAAGTCATAGAAGATGGATTAAAAAATATTGGTTCAGCTCTGCCAAAAGAAAGTAAAATCGATCATGCATTGCATCTTATATTCTCAACGCATGGTATGATTTCCATTACGGATATTTGCAATCAAGTCAATATCAGTGAACGCCAGTTGCAGCGACAGTTTAACAATTGGGTTGGGCTATCTCCAAAATTCTATGCCCGTGTTATCCGATTTAGTTACATTTTTCAATTAGCCCAGGAGAAAAAACTAAGCTGGAGTGAAGTTGGACTGGAATCAGGTTTTTATGATCAGCCACATTTTATCAAAAACTTCAAAGCATTCACCGGG
>JAYVBN010000347.1:0-2635 GCA_043750455.1 Bacteroidia bacterium
CTGGAAAACAAAAAAGTCTTGCTCACCTTTGGGTTTATTGGGCGTAATAAGGGGATTGAAACAGTTATACAAGCTTTGCCAAAAGTCATCGAAAAATACCCAGATGTGCTTTACATGGTTTTAGGAAAAACTCACCCGAATGTTCTTCGATATTCAGGGGAAGAGTACCGTAACTTTCTTCAACGATTGATTAAAAGCCTCAACCTGACTGATCATGTCTTGTTTCTGAATGAGTTTATCGATGAAAGAGAATTGTTCAGATATCTTTCTGCTTCGGATATTTATATCACTCCCTACCTTAATGAAGCGCAGATCACCAGTGGCACGCTTTCCTATGCCGTGGGTTCGGGCTGCGCTGTTATTTCAACACCGTATTGGCATGCAACTGAGTTGCTATCGGAAGGTAGAGGAAGACTTTTTGGGTTTAGTAATTCGGATGAACTTGCTACCATTTTTATTGAATTGTTTGATAAGCCAAACGCGCTGAAGAAACTCCAAAAGAATGCATCTGAATATGGAAGAAAAACAACATGGCCCAAGATTGGCGTAAAATATATAGAGTTGGCTAAAAACATTCTGGCCAAGCCAGGGAAAGTGGCTGTAAAAAAAGAAACAATCGTTGATCCTCTCCTGCTTCCACCTTATTCCCTTACTCACATCAAACGATTAACCGATGATACGGGCATCATTCAACATGCGAAATTTGGAATTCCAAATCTGAAAGAAGGGTATTGTTTGGATGATAACGCCAGAGCGTTGCTCATGGTGTTGATGGCGTACCGGCAAAAAAAGGATTCCGTGGCTCTTGATTTATCTCCAGTCTATCTGAGTTATATCCATTACATGCAAAACAAGGATGGTACCTTCAGAAATTTCCTAAGCTTCAATCGGAATTTTTTGGATGAAGTTGGATCTGAGGATTCATTTGGAAGAACAATCTGGGCGCTTGGTTATCTGTTGGGCAATGCGCCAAATGATGCTTATTATCAAACCGGGAAATTGATTTTTTTTGACGCTGCTCCTAATTTCGAAAAACTGCAGTCTATAAGAAGTATTGCCAATACGATGATAGGGATCAGTTATTATCTAAAAAGAAATCCATCTGATGATGCGATGACCGAACGGTTACGAAATTTTGCACACACGCTCATCAAACATTACAAAGAAAATAGCACGCCCGACTGGAAATGGTTTGAGAATTTATTGGCTTATGACAACGGAATATTACCACTTGCGCTACTTCATTCAGCAGAGCTGCTAAACGATGATAAAATTACCAGAATCGCATTTGAGACTATGAATTTTCTGACAGAGGTAACTCTTAAGGATGGTTATCTATCAATTATTGGCAACAATAAGTGGTATAAAAAGGATGGTGAGCGTGCCGTGTTTGCGCAGCAGCCCATCGATGCGATGGCTATGGTATTGATGTATCATCAGGCTTTTCACTTAACAAAGAATAAAGAATATCTAAATAAGTTACACACTTCATTTATGTGGTTTCTGGGTGAGAATGATCTGAGAATGAGTTTATACGATTTTGAGACGAAGGGCTGTTGTGATGGATTTGAAAGTTATGGGGTCAATAGAAATCAGGGGGCTGAAAGTTCGCTGGCCTATTTGATCTCACACCTGACTGTATTACAAGCCTATGAAGAGTTTTATAAATTACAGTAAGTGTATCTCAAGTGGCAGGAAGGATAACGAACTCAAAAACACCAATACTTCAACATCATTTAGTTTTCTTCAAAGCCTCCAGCAACTCTGCCATGTCCACTACTCCATAGGTCGATGAATAGTCGGATACCGCATAGGGCAAAATGAGACAGTTGTTGTGTATAATCGAACCGCAAGAGTACACTACATTAGGTACATATCCTTCCCGTTCATCTTCGCGCGGTGAAAGCAAGGGTTGATCAAGTCTTCCAATCTCCTTTGAAGGATCATCGAGATCAAAAAGAGAAGCTCCGAGGCAGTATCGTCTCATAGCCCCTACCCCATGCGTAATGACCAGCCAACCTTCATCCGTTAATAACGGTGAACCACAATTTCCAATTTGTGTAAATTCCCATGGATAGCGTGGCTCCTGAATAATGACAGGGTTATTCCATACTGTTGGCCTATCCGAATACATCAGGTAGTTGTTAACGCCATCAAGTCTCGCTAACATGGCGTATTTGCCATTTATTTTTCTTGGGAAAATCGCCAGATTTTTATTTTGAGCTCCAGTTCCGTGTAATGGCATTACACGGAACGTATAAAAGTTTTCAGTCGAAATCAGTTTTGGAAGGATGGTGTGCCCATTGTAGGCTGTATAGGTTGCAATTATTTTTTCAGATTTGTCGTCATCAATAAAACGTACAAATCGGGCATCTTCAATACCGCGGCTTTCAGAATCGGAAATTGGAAAGATGACGCGTTCGGTAATATCTGAATCGTGCTTGAATTGTACATCATAAAATGAATCGGCCAACCATGTCATTTCTTCAAGTGCCCTTCTCCTCTGCTCACTGATTGTTTGATCGCCTAAAACTCTATTTACTGCATTTTTTAATGCGTAATATTCAAATTCGTCAGGCAGGTCTTGCATAATACTGGTCGAGTATTTATCCGGAGTATGCATTTCAGCCAATTT
>JAYVBN010000348.1:0-3276 GCA_043750455.1 Bacteroidia bacterium
GTATTTACTTCTGCCCACCTATTGGCGATGTTTGATAAAATCTTATTTAAAATTTAATGGGGCGATAAAAATACCTCCTGCGGGGTATTGTTAATGGGCATTATAATACACGTGCAGTTTGAAACCATTTGCAAAATACCCTTTTTAGGGTATTGAGTTTGAATAAGTAGTTACGGAATATTTGATGTATAAATTTTACTGCTATGAAATTCACAGAGTTTATTTCTCCGCAGTGTCTCCCGTCTCGGGGACGCTGCGGCAATATGAATACGAATTTCAAGGCGCAGAGCCCGGGGCGGAGACTCTGCGAGGAAAAAGGGAAGGAAAAAAATACCTCTTACGGGGTATTGCCAATGCTCAGAATATTACGTGTCAAAAAAAACAAGCTACAAAATACCTCTTAGGGGGTATTGAGTTTGAATAAGTATTTGCAGAATCTTTGATGTATGAATGCGAAATAAATGAACGATAAACATCAAGCCACAAACTCGAAAACTTACTTACCTATAAAAACAGAGGAATGCTTGTTGGTGATGGGTCGCTCATTCTTGCGCACGACACTAAGCAAATGGCAAACCAAAGGGGTTGGCCCTAGAATTGATTTTAGTGTAGTTTAAAATTATTTACTTGATTTAGATAAATCCCCAATATATGAAAGGTAATTATACTTACTCCCGCCATTTCGGATATGAAAATAGAATCTGGCAAAACCGTTTTAATTGGTTTTGCATATTTTTTTTAATTAGCTTCTCCTCTTTTGCACAGCCGTCTTTAGTAAAGGATTTAATACCAGCGTTTTATACAAAAATCGGAAATACATTTTATTTCTACAGTTACGTACCTGATTATCATGCACTATATAAAACAGACGGCACTCCTTCTGGTACTCTGCTTATCAAAAATTTTGGCAATGCTCCAATACAAATAACAAACTTTATTGGATTTAATAACAAAGTATATTTCACTAGAGGTAATGAGCTTTGGAGCAGTGACGGAACGGAAGCCGGAACCGTCTTAATCAAGGATTTGACTCAAGCTGCAAGTAGTTTTGTAACTACCAATAGTAAATTATTTTTTATTGCAGGCGGGAAGATTGGTGTTTCGGATGGCACAACAGCAGGAACTATTATTACGACTCAAGCGGTATCAAGTGGGTCTTTTGCAACAATGATAGGTATTGGTGATAAATGTTATTTCATAAATAATCAATTCAATGAATTGTGGGTAACAGACGGGGCAGCTTTTAACAAAATTAGAACTTTTGCGGGCGGTGGAAATTATGTTGGGGTAGCGTATTTGACAAACTATAACGGGAAATTATATTTTCTTGCCACAAGTATGATCAGCCCCCTAAGATTAATTGTCACAATGTGGAGCAGTGATGGAACGCTGGGCGGTACCAACTATGTTGTAAACCCTCTTGCTAATATTGCTTCAGTTGAAATTACTGGCTTTAATAACCTCGAGGCAAATTCTGCAACCAATCCACATGGCCCCGATTTAAGAGATGCTTGGGGTTGGGGTATTTATGTAATACAAAGCAAAATATATGTACCAAGAATTTATACTAGTAGTGGTTGTTCAAATTGGGTGACGGATGGAACAAGTTCAGGAGGGTATTTTTTAGATTTTAGTCAGATCACATCAAATTCGTGTGGTGATGTTTCCTTCTCCAATCGAGGGGGAGTTTTTTTTCCAATGGATGGTGGCAATTCTGTATATTTTATTAAAGGGCAGACATCCAACACGGTGCCTTCTCTATGGAGGAATGATGGAACAGCCAATGGTTTCACATTGGTCAAGGAATTCCCAAATGACCAATATGACGGATATGGAAATAGTCGACTTAGTACGTTTAGCATTGGTAATAATTTATTCATAAAATTTGGATCTAAGCTTTTTAGAACAGATGGAACGGCTGCTGGTTCTGGCTACATCGCCACCAATTCAGTGAGCAGCCTATTAACCACCATAGGTAGCGATATTTTATATTATGGTTCTCCACCCAATGGCATCTATAAAGTTTCATCTACTGATAAATTTGTTCAAACGCTCACGTTTAATTCACTTGCCAATAAAATCTATGGTGATGCACCCTTTACATTAAGTGCTACTTCTGATACGGGGATTCCAATTACTTATTCAAGCAGTAATACTTCGGTGGCAACGATTAGTGGCAACACAGTAACAATAATTGGTGCTGGATCCACAACAATTACTGCAAACCAGGCAGGTGATGCCACCTATGCTGCAGCAAGTACCACGCGAACTCTTACGGTCAACAAAGCCAGCCTCACTGTAACAGCAGATAATAAAACGAGGAACTACAAAGAAGCAAACCCAACATTTACTTTTACTTATGGGGCTTTTAAAGGAACAGACAATAGCAGTGTATTGGATACACCACCTACTATTTCTACCAATGCCAGTCCAACCAGCAACGCAGGCACTTATTCAATTACCTTATCGGGAGGCTCTGATAACTTTTATAGTTACGCGTTTACCAATGGTACACTTACCATTAGCAAGATAGGGCAGGCTATTACATTTAATGCACTTCTTGATAAGAGCGTTTCTGATGCCAACTTCACCCTTGCAGCCACAACTGATTCAGGTTTACCAATCACCTATTCGAGCTCCAATACGGCAGTGGCAACAGTGAGTGGCAGCACGGTAACAATAAAAGGTGTGGGAACTACTACCATAACAGCCTCGCAAGTTGGGGGCACAAATTACACTGCTGCTACCGATGTCTCACAAACGCTTACCATCAATTCAAAGCAAAGTCAAACAATAACGTTTGCTGCTTTGGCATCAAAGACTTTCGGGAATCCAGCTTTTACAATATCAGCTACTTCAAGCTCTCAATTACCAGTTAGTTATACTTCCAGTAATACAGCTGTGGCAACTATTTCTGGTAATACTGTAACAATAGTTGGAGGAGGAACATCTATTATTACTGCCGCTCAAGCTGGAGACGCAACCTTCAATCCGGCAAGTGCTACACAAACGTTAACCGTAAATAAGGCAAGTCAAACTATCACTTTCGCAGCTTTACCAGCAAAGACAACAACAGATGCCGCCTTTGCGCTTACAGCCACTTCTTCGTCAAACTTGCCCATGAGTTATGCTAGTTCTAATACGGCAGTTGCTACCATCAACGGAAGCACGGTAACCATTGTTGGAGTTGGCACTACTACCATTACCGCTTCGCAGACAGGTGATGCTAATTTTAATGCGGCAAACGCAGTCACTCAAGCATTAACGGTAAACAGC
>JAYVBN010000349.1:0-5150 GCA_043750455.1 Bacteroidia bacterium
ACGATCAGCTGACCGTCCTTTTCCCGTAAGATCGTTACGGGGTCACCATCGTTGTCGTAATATTTTTCGAAGCGTTTGGTTTGCGATGGATCGTCAGCGATCAATGCCGGCCAGTGTGTGCGATCTGGTTGGTAGGTGACGAGTTTAGACTCATCGATCGTTGTTTTTATTTCAGTTCTTGCCGCGAGGATTCCTTTAAAGATCTCTTTGATTTCAGTCCAGTCAACAGCGACCCATGGTTCAATGTACGTGTTTGCGCGATGTATGATGATCATGTCACTTTCGGGGAGCAGAATCAACGCGTGACCGCCCGAGCCTTCTGCCGTGTAACATCTTTGCCTGAATGTTTTTTCCGGATAGATATTCCACGCATAACCAAATCCACGTTTTTCTTCTTTCGGTGAATATGCGGTGAGACTTTCTTTCACCCACTGTTGTGGTATAATTTGCTGATCGGTCCAACGACCTTCATGCATATAAAGTATTCCGAAGCGCGCCAGATCTCTCGATGACATATTGATATGGTAAAGAGGATGCAACGAATAGTCATGGGAATAGGAAAATGCGTCACGGGGTAGGAAGTCCTCCATACCAATGGGCTTTGCAATCTCGCTATCAAACGCGTCAGTGAGTTTCACCTGCGTTTGTTGTTCGAACACGGTGTTCAGGACATTGTAGTTCCAGTTGTTGTAATACCAATGTTCGCCTGGTTTGTGCGAGCCTCGTTTAGGTATTTCACCGTCACCGCCAGGCGAAGGAAGATATATTCCTGAGTAACCAGTCATGAGTTGTTTTACGGTTGCCTGCTTTTCTATTTCGCTAAGGGGAGTTACTTCATCGATGCCATATTCACCGATGGATTTATGGAGATCGATTTCACCCCTGGAAGCGTGAATTCCTATGAGAGCAGATTGCGTTGCTTTTCGTGCGGAGTGAAGGCGGAATTTGCGACTGGCATCTCCCCACGATTGAACGATCACTCCTTTATATATAATAAGAACGCTTGCGGAGTTGTATCGCTTTGCGAGCTCATGAGCTTTTTGCAGTTTTTGAGTTGAAAATCCAGCGTCCTCCGGGGTTTTATACTGAAGCCAGTGCGTTGCAGGTAGTCGGGCCGGATCTGTTTTTGGAGCAAAAGCAAAGAATACAAGTACGAAGGGGAGATATTTTTTCATAGATGGCATGATTCAAGTTAACGTTAAAATTCCAAACTGTGTGTCAGGAACTTAGCAAGGCAAAAGTTATATAATTAATTTTTTCGTTACACTAGTTCCTGGTTTCAAGTTTCAAGTTCCTTTCATGTTCCTGATTAGTTAACAGTATGAGGTAATACCTGAAACTAGTAACTTGGAACGTGAAATTATTATAAATGGATTTTAAACTAACCAGCGAATACGTACCCACGGGTGACCAACCCAAAGCTATAGAGCAATTGGTCAAAGGTCTTAACGAAGGTGAGGCCAATCAAACTCTTTTAGGTGTAACAGGTTCTGGCAAAACTTTTACCATTGCCAATATCATTGCACAAACAAACAGACCTGCCTTGATATTGAGTCATAACAAAACACTGGCCGCCCAGCTTTACGGTGAATTCAAACAGTTCTTTCCTGAAAATGCCGTGGAGTATTTCATATCCTACTACGACTATTATCAGCCAGAAGCTTTTATTCCGTCAACTGGCCTTTATATCGAAAAAGATCTCTCCATTAATCAGGAAATTGAAAAACTGAGATTGAGTTCAACTGCATCACTACTCACCGGCAGGAGAGATGTTATTGTTGTAGCTTCTGTTTCGTGCATTTACGGTATTGGTAATCCCGAAGAATTTGGTAAGAACCGTATTCAACTTACGGTGGGCGAAACCATCGCTCGCAATCGTTTACTCTTTGGTCTGGTTGATATCTTATATAGCAGAAACGAAATAGATTTTAAACGCGGCACCTTTAGGGTGAAAGGAGATACAGTCGATATTTTTCTTGCGTACGCAGATTATGCGGTGCGCGTTTATTTCTTTGGTGATGAAATCGAAGCCATTCAACTTATTGAACCTCATACCGGAAAAAAAATATCAGATGAAAAAATGGCGGTGATCTTTCCAGCCAACTTATTTGTGACGGGCAAAGATGTGTTGCACCAGGCCATGCGCGAAATTCAAGATGACATGGTGCTGCAAGTGGAAATGTTTGAATCCGAGAAACGACATCTTGAAGCTAAGCGATTAAAAGAGCGAACAGAGTTTGATCTTGAGATGATGCGAGAACTGGGCTATTGCAGTGGCATCGAAAACTACTCTCGTTATTTTGATAGGCGACAGGCAGGCGCGCGCCCTTTCTGTCTCATTGATTATTTCCCTGATGATTTTCTTTTAATCATAGATGAAAGTCACGTTACTGTACCTCAGGTTCGCGCCATGTGGGGTGGTGATCGTTCGCGTAAAGTAAACCTGGTAGATTATGGTTTTCGTCTTCCTTCAGCCATGGATAATCGTCCGCTTACGTTCAATGAATTCGAGTCGATGATGAAGCAAGTTATATATGTGAGTGCAACACCTAGCGAATATGAACTGCGAAAATCAGAAGGTGTGGTGGTAGAGCAACTCATACGGCCAACAGGCTTACTTGATCCTGTGATTGATGTGCGACCAAGTCGCAATCAGGTAGATGATCTGTTGGAAGAAATTGATGAAAATGTAAAAAAGAAGGAACGTGTGCTGGTAACAACCCTTACCAAACGCATGGCCGAAGAGCTGACAAAATTTATGGAGCGTGCTAATGTCAAATGCCGCTACATCCATTCGGAAGTGGCCACATTGGATAGGGTTGAGATATTACGAGAACTTAGATTAGGAGTATTTGATGTTTTGGTGGGTGTGAACTTATTGCGGGAAGGTCTTGACCTGCCAGAAGTTTCACTCGTTGCTATACTAGATGCCGACAAAGAAGGCTTCCTGCGCAATCAACGATCTTTAGTTCAAACCATAGGAAGGGCCGCTCGAAATGTAAATGGTCGTGTAATCATGTATGCTGATAAGATGACTGACTCGATGCAAGCTGCGATTGATGAAACGAACCGTAGAAGAAAAATTCAATTGGATTACAATATTGCGAATGGCATAACCCCAAAAACAATTTTAAAATCGAAAGAAGCCATCCTAGGACAAACTTCTATTGCCGATTCCAAAAAACTGCCCAAGCGCTATTATATTGAAGACGAAGAGCGATCGCTGGCGGCAGATCCGGTTGTTGCTTACCTGAGCAAAGATGAATTAATGAAAATGGCTGATCGCACCCGCAAGGCCATGGAAAAAGCTGCGAAGGAATTGGAATTTATGGAAGCAGCAAGGTTACGGGATGAGTATCTTGCCTTTCAGAAATTGATTGAAGCGAAATAAGTGTTTGGTATTGGGCTTAGGCATTTTGAGTGTATTTACCGAGTTCTATACTAATAACACCTTCGTTGTCTCCTCACCAAACTGACTGATCACCCGCACTGCTATTTTTTGTCCCTTCTTTTTGATTTCGATTGGATGGGAGATATGAATAGCAAGATTTCTTTGCATCTTGGAATTGTTCCTCAATCTCTTTCGTATCGAATCTTTTTTATCATTTCACTAATTTCACCGATATCAGGCTATCATCCTTTAAAAATATTTGTATTATGCCAATCTATATATTTTTCATTCGGTCTATCTATTGCTCGGTTCGGCAGCATTAATAAGTTGTTTCCATGATACTTATAATATTCTTTGCCGTTTTGAAATTCCTTTTTTATTCTTGAACTGACTTCAACTTTAAATTTATTGGTTATAGTTAGATAGCCTCCATCAAAAAGTTTATGCATGTCAGAGCGTAATAGCAAACCATTTGAAATAAAATGAGGCCCAGAATCAACATATGGCTTTATGTGAGCGGCTTCAAGTACTGGCAAAGTTTTCTCACCTGTTATTGAACATCTTCTCGAATAAGCATCAGTTACTAAGACCCGAAATGCCCCTTGTCCTAATCTTACCTTAGTTAAAACTGAATTTCCATATGCTGGTGATGATGGCTCTTCTAATAAGAACTGGCTTTTACCTACATCGATTGAATTGATGTGTAAATATTCTTCCAGCAATTTTTCAATTTTATTCCAAATCCTTTTCCCAATTGCATCATTAGAATCATAGGATTTACCCTGAACAATGCTTTTACCCCAATCAATCGGTGTTTCTATCCAGTCTTCTTGTCTGAAGAATATTGGATTTGTCAATACAATGCAACCTATCGTTGGATTTATGTTTTGTTTATCTTTTCTATAATTCAAAATCATTTTACTAAACTCATCGTAAGTATTACATCCATTTCTATTTCTGAATGTATCCCAAGCAATTGACATTGGTAAAAAAGTATGACTTGAAAAAAAACCAATACCACCAATCGCATTAAGTGGAGTTTTTAGTTTAAATAAAAAAGGGGCTCCAGCTTGTAAAACTTTGAAGCTAACCGTTCCACTTGGCTGCCAAAAATTAATATCCTCTGGATTAATGCTACTTAAATATTTATACCAATTATTATCTGTTACACCTAAATAAAATTTCATAAACGTCTATTAATTACTTTTACTCAAATAGCTATCGTCCTAGCGGTAGCTGGGTATGTACGCGTTTATCAACTTTGTGTTTTATGGATTCTACTTTTTTGGCCATGTTACTTTAGTTTCTTTATTTGTTTACTATTGACTAACGATTTCATTTGGGTAATAGCAACCGTATTGAGTTGAATGAGTCTTGCAGATTGCGATAGTTCCTGATGAATGAGCACTGCATTGATGCTTTCCAGATTGGACAGTACGACAAGTTGTTCAAGGGTGGCCTCGTCTCTTATATTACCTTCTGCTGTTGGATTTACATCGCGCCATTGTTTGGCCGTGATACCAAACAGGGCAACATTCAATAGGTCAGCCTCATTGGCATATACAAAATTGATTTGCGATTTGCTTAGCTCTTTAGGAATGAGTTTTTCCTTAATGGCATCGGTGTGGATATGATAATTTACTTTGGCCAATGTTCTTTGAAAACTCCATTCTAATTTCAGTCGGTCGTTTTCATCTGATTTAAGTCTTTTGAATTCCTTGATGAGATAGATTTTGAATTCAGCACTTACCCACATGCC
>JAYVBN010000350.1:0-2679 GCA_043750455.1 Bacteroidia bacterium
CTCTGAAGCAGTTTTGAATGTGATCAATGTGCCTCCGGTTTGCACCCAGGTCTTAATCTTATCTGATAAAGCTTTATCAGTCGAATACGTTCCGCTCACCATGACCATCACATTATAATCTTTGAGATTCACGCGAGGTAAATTCAATAAATCAACTTTTGAAATAGGCATGCCAATTCGTTGGTCAAGCAGATGCCAAACTTCTCCTGCTTCATAGCCCGAGACACCTGCTCCTATAAGCATAATCGCCTTTGGTGTTTTGATAGTTCTGACAGAACCAGATCCTAGATCAATGCCTTTTGTACTCAATCCAGTCTCCACTGAAAAGAAATCCATGCTGGTGGATTGGCTCACCTGCTGAACGACTTCATATAATCTATCAGCACTTATGGTTTGTTGTTGCACAGGAATGACAATTGAACCAGGTGGAAAATTTCGCTCTACTCCATTGCAGATAGCGCTAAAGGGTTTGAAGCTGGTTCGCACAATAACATTACCGGCCTGCAACTTGTGAATTGCCTTATACGCCTGGTAATCTGAAATATCCATTAAGTAGGCGTAGTTACTTCTGGTCACAGCAGCAACGGGCTTTATCGGAGTTTCTTTTATCAGGCTGCCTTTTGTAACAGCTCCCTTTACTTCAGCATGGGGCATGTTGAAAGCATGAACCAACGACCATGTGGAAGCATCATAAAATGTGCTATCGCGATACGTGATATCCTTTTCGAAGGCTGACCGCACCATGATGTAATTGGTTTGTTCAGTAGGCACAACAAAAGATTTTCCTTTATCAAATGTTTTTCCATTAACAGTTATTGCCTGACTGTTTTCATAAACGTCAATTTGATGTAACAATAATAAGTTGATAAAGGCATTGGTTCGGCTTGCATCTTTAGGGTCTCCAAACACATATCCTTTAATGGGACTAGCTTTGGCCTGCGTCATCGCAGAGGAGAAGAAATCTTTTCGAAGCTTACGAAGTATATCCTTTTCTCCAGTAGAGGCACGTACTGTCGCCAATGAGGCAGTGAATTGATTTCGGATAGTGAAGCCAAATGTTATAGGAATAGTGGTGGTCTCCTGGGCGTGTCCGCGCGAACTTGCTTGCTCAAATAATAAACCAATGCCTCCATAAAAATTGACATAGCTGGATCCGTATCCGGGATACAATTTATCGTATGCCTCTTTAGTATAATACAAGGAACCGATGGAGTTCATTCCCCTCGAAAAATATTCTGCGAATTTTGGATGAACCACATCATAGAGATAGGCAGGCACCAGGGGATTGTTGCTTGTATATTTTCCGGGATCAAAATAGAAAGTAGAAGTGCTTCCCATTTCGTGATGATCAGTCATGACATAGGGTCTCCATTGATGGAAGAACTTCATACGGTTTCTACTTTCAGGGTGCACACCCAAAAACCAATCGCGGTTAAGGTCAAACCAATAATGATTGGTGCGTCCTCCAGGCCAAGCTTCATTATGTTCACGATCCATTGGATCCGATACCACCGGTGACCCTTTGTGCATATTGGCCCAATGCGAATGTCGGTCTCTTCCATCCGGATTGTAAACAGGATCAACCAATATCACCATATCATTTAGCCACCGAAGTGTCTCTTCATCCTCATTAGCTGTTAAATAATAAGCGGTTATCATAGCGGCTTCCGAACTGGAGGGCTCATTGCCGTGAACATTATAACCTAGTTGTATGATCAAAGGAATATCCGTGCTGCCTTCTAAATTCTTTTTTCGGATTTCTTCCAGGCGACTGTGATTGGCTGGTGAAGTTATTTTGGCAACTACCTGAACCCGGTGACCAATGGTCTCTCCAATTTCCTCTACCACAACACGATCAGACAAGCGATCTAATGTCTTAAAGTATTCAACAATTTTATCGTGACGAGTATGGTGTGATCCGATCGGGTATCCTAAAAACTCCTCTGGAGTTGGGATACTTTTGTTAAATGCTTTTGAAGTGGGATAGAAATAATCAGCCTGGGCAAGGCTGTTAAATGGTAAGTACAAAAGTAACAATACGACTAGATAAGGTCTTTTCATAAGATTCATGTTAGGTATGAAAAGTAGGAAAAGGTGATCGTAATCTATTTGCCACTCGTGGAATTAACCAGAATATGCATTAGAAATAAACCCGGCATTTATGTCAGGTTTTCCGACTGTCGAAAGACCTGACTGCACGTAAATATCAGAAAATGGTGAAAGATTATTCGTCTTATGTAGGACTTCAACCACACAGTTTTTCTGACCTCTCCATTTGGCTAATGTTAGGAATCATCTCTTGCTCCATAGGAGCATCCTGTATGTAGCTATATGGCTTATGGCTTGCTCAAGCTCCGTAGGAGCTTCCTCATTCTGTGATCGTCAGTTCTTCGACCTGGTGATCCTGTAAATTCTGACCTCATCCGAAACAGCCTATACCTTGTCCCTAAAGGCGCACGGCAATCAGTGGAATCTGTGGCTAGAAAATATTCGGTGTGCGTAAGTCTACTTATTAACCCACCTTTCATAAATCGGGTCAGCATTCTGTGTCCGTCAGGTCTTCCGACCTGACGATCCTGTAAATCTGAACTCACAGCCTACACTTTGTTCCTAAAGGCGCACGGCAATCAGTGGAATCTGTGGCTAGAAAATATATGGTATGGGTAAGTCCACTTATTA